>CABQKL010000070.1 GCA_902464645.1 uncultured Collinsella sp. | reverse complement strand
ATGTGGTTCTCTATCTCTTTGTCGGCTGGGCATTGCTGGTTGTCATCACCCATGCCATAGCTTTTGGAGCAGAACTGCTGATAGCCAGCTCGGACCAGCCCGTCGTCAAATGGGAGACGACCGATGAGTGCACCGACGGAACCCGAACCGTCTACTACAACAGCCCGTCCCTCTATCAAGAGTTCAAGGTCAAGATAAAGGACTTCAAGATTGTCGATGCCGAGCTAGGCGTTTATTTGGCAATCGGAGCAACCATTAACGCCGAGCAAGTCGAGTACACGGACAGCCATGCGACATATCGTATCGACCTCAGCATCCTAGGCCGACCGTCACGCGCCTGTCTGCTCGAATGCGATATACGCGGCACCACACTACACATGTCCGAAATACAGATGCGCCCGGACAAAGAGATCTCTTCTTGAGCAGCGTACCCGCCCGCACAGTTACTCCACCGGTTTGAAGATGGTGGCCTGTCCAAAGACGTTGCGGATGAGGGCCTTGGCCTCATCCTCGGTCTGCGGGATGCTCGGGGCTGCGCCCTGGTGGCCGAAGGGACTGCCGGCGCCGGGGTTGGACTCCCAAGGGGCAGCGGGGGCGTCATCGCTTGTGGGAGCGGACGTCGCAGCTGCGGGAGCCGCGGCTGAAGCGGCAGGGCTGGGCGCAGGCACCGCGGCAGGCACGTCGAACGGAGGAAGATCCTCCCCGCTCGTATCGCCGGCGAAGCCGCCGACCATGGCGTCGTCGTAGGGCACCTGCTCGGATTCCCACGACGCAGCCTGCGCAGACGGCTGAGTCTTGGAAGCGGACGCGCGCTCGGGCGCTCGGGGCGCGGGTTCGGTCGGGAGCTTACCCGTAGCGGGGGCGCCGGCGGGGTTGTCGGAGCGCAGCCAGGGGGCCTTGGCCAGGTCGGATGACTCGGGCGCAGGCGCGGCAGCGGGCTTGGGCGCGGGGACCGGAGCAGCCGGTTTGGGCGCAGCGGGTTCAGGCGCCGACGGGGTCGGTGCCGCTACCGGTGCCGCTACCGGTGCCGCTTTTGGCTGCATCGCGCTGGCGTTCGAGGATGCAGGGGCCGCCGAGGACACGGGTTGCGGGTCCGCAGATGCCGCAGCCCGTGCAGATGGAGAATGCTCCTCATGTTGAGGAGCCGGCGTGCCACCCCCATCCAAGACATAGTCGACGGTGCGACGACCGAAAACCGCACTGACTGTCGGCAAAAACACCGCCTGTGTATCAGCACGCCCGAGCATCTTGATAGCAAATGCCGTAGGGAACGAGACCGTGAGCTTAGAACCATCGTCTGCCGTAGCGCGAGCGTTCAACAGGAGAGCCGCATAAGAAGGTTGTTGGGCCTTGACGCGCTCGACGACCTCGGCCCATTTGCGCTGGAGCTCACCGGCGTCCTCGACCGCGGGGGTCTCGGCAGCACCGGCGGCAGCAACCTGGGCGGCGTTGTTGAGCTGGGGCTTAGGTGCCGGAGCGGCGGCAGGCGCGGGAGCCGCAACGGGCTGAGACATCGGAGCCGATGTAGGCTGAGATGTCAGCGCGGCAGGCTTGGGGGTCGGCGCGGGCGCAGGCTGGGTCGCCGGAGCGGCAGTGCCTCGGTCCCAGGGCATGCCGCCCTGGCGCGCAGACGCAGCGGCGGGCACGGCAGGTGTTGTCGGAGCAGCAGCTCGGGCACCCGAAATCAGCGTCGGCTGTTGTGTCGTCGCAGGCGCAGCCGCGACAGCCGCAGGCGCACTCGCTTGAGCAGCAGCCACGCTCGCCGGAACGGCGGCGTTGGCAACCATGGCCTCCAAGCGTGCCACGCGCTCGGCCAAAGCCTCAATCGTTAAATCGGCCTCGGGACGCGCCAGACGCGTACAGGCGATCTCGAGCACCAGGCGCACGTCGCTCGCGCCCCTCATCTCCAACGCGGCATCGTCGAGCACCGTCAGCACGCGGGCCAGACGGTCGGCCGGATGCTCGCCAAAGGCAGCAGCCTCGGCAGCAAGCGCCTCGGCCTGCTCGGCCCCGCCCTCAAACAGCTCGGCACGGGCACCGGCAACGCAGGCCACATACACGTCGCGCACATGCGCCACCAGGTCGCGCGTCAGCTCAAGCAGATCATTGCCCTCCTCGACCTGTGCGCGAATGAGCCCATAGAGTTCAGCAATATCACGCTCGGCAATAGCGCGGGCAAACTCGCCCAGGATCTGGTCCGAAACCTCGCCCAAAAGCGAGCGGGCATCGTCCGCATGCACGGCGCCGTTGCCAAAAACGCTCAGCTGCTCCAGCGTGGAAAGCGCGTCGCGCATACCGCCCTTGGCATGGCGCGCCACGATGGCGAGCGCCTCGTCGTCGTAATCGAAGCCCTCCTGCTCACACACGTAGGACAAGCGATGTTCGATATCCTCGTTGCTGATGCGGTGGAAATCGAAGCGCTGGCAGCGCGAGAGGATGGTCTCCAGAATCTTTTGCGGGTCGGTGGTGCACAGCACGAAGATCACGTGTGCCGGCGGCTCCTCGAGCGTCTTGAGCAGCGCGTTGAACGCCGCCGTCGTGAGCATGTGAACCTCGTCGATGATATAGATCTTGTACTTGCCGCGCACCGGGGCAAAGTTGACGGAGTTGATGATCTCCTCGCGCACATTGTCCACGCCCGTGCGGCTTGCGGCATCGAGCTCGTAGACATCGGGGTGGTTGCCCTCGGCGATGAGCTCGCACTCCTCACAGGTGCCGTCGGGCATGCACCCGCTTGCGCCCTCGGCGCGCGCTGCCTCGGCATTACGGCACAGCAGCGCCTTGGCAAGGATGCGCGCCATGGTGGTCTTGCCCGTGCCGCGCGGTCCGCAGAACAGGTATGCGTGGGACAGGCGCCCCTCGGTGATGGCGTGCTCGAGCGTCGAGACGATATGCTGCTGGCCCACCACGGAGTCGAAGGTGAGCGGGCGATACTTTCGGTACAACGATTCCATGGGTGCTCCCCCGGGTATACTGAGTCTTGTTGCCGCGACGGCCATGCGGTCGCACGGCATACTGCATTCATAATAACCCGTACGGCGAGCCCGCCGCGATAGGAGTCCAAAGAGCATGGCAGACGCAGAGAGCAACCTCGTCCCCTCCGAAGCAGCCGACCAGGTCGAGGTCGCGCTCGAGGAGCAGGCCGCAGCCGACGACGGCATCCTGTACCTCAACGAGTACCAGTACGAAAACGACCTGGTCACCGACTTCGCCCGCCTGGTCGCCTCGCCCAGGCGTCGCGGTTCGCTGTATGTCGCCGCGGCAATTGCCGCGCTGATCGGCATTGGCATGCTGGTGGCCGGCGGTAACTGGATCAAGTTTGGCGTCGTCCTGATCGTATTCGGCGCCTTTTTGGCCTGGTGGAGCAAAAACCTGCACCACACGCTCGCCCGTGACTTTATCGACGCCGTCGAGGCCGACGAGTCCATGGGTGGCCGCTATCGCCGCGTCGCTGCCAACGAGGACGGCCTGATGGTTTGGGGCAAGAGCGGCAAGTCGCAGTTCTTCCCGTTTGAGAAGCTCGACCACGTACTCGACGGCGAGCGCATCTTTGTAGCCATGTTCGCCGACCAGGGCGTGACTATCCCTAAGGACACCTTTATCCGCGGCGATGCCGAGCAGTTTGGCCCCTTCCTTAAGGCGCGCATCAACAAAAAGCTCCGCATCGAGACCAAGAAGAAGAAAATGAAGGCCGAGAAGGCTGCCGCCGAGGCCAAGCGGGGCGACAAGGCCGACAAGCCCCAGGACAACAAGGGCAAGCAGCGCAAGCAGAAGAAGAGCAAGAAGAAGCGCTAGGGCCGAGCGCCACTGCGAAGGGAATCTCATCCCGCTTCAGCGTAGGATGAGGCTCCCCCAACAGGGCCTTCGAGCTATTTAACTTCAAACCTGAAGAGCCTTCGCTCCGGCAGATCGGTCATCTTCATCGTATAGGTCCCGGGAAACGCTTTCTCAAAACGGACGGTCTCGTAACCTTCGAAATAGTCGTTGGTGTTTTGCATCATGAATGGGACGAGTAACTCGTTCTCCGCCCCAACCTGTACAGCAAACGCAGCAGAACCGCCCAGCACCGGCATTGCCTGCGTTATCAGATCGGTATTGACCACAAAGTCATAGTTTGGCGCAGACTCCGGCACCAAATGCCAAACATACGCTTTAATTCCGCCTTCGACATTGTCCTTATTCCTGACACGCATCTTTACGGCGATAACACACGTGATGTCGGCGTCCTTCAATTTCGTTTTCGTATCTACGATGCCATATTTTGAATAATCATCATGCGCACGCTTGAGATACTCGCGCGGCGTGAGCAGCTCTGCCCCGTCTATGCAAAACGAATACCCGTCAGTCGCCACATCCTTCGACCCCAGAAACGCCCCATCCATCGAGAGCCATTCGCCCTCCGCGTAATATTTTTCAGGAATGACTGTCCGGTTCCCGTTAACGACGCTCACCCTCATGCCCGCAAGGCCGGTAACAGCACAGCCAAAAAGCGCGAGCATCGACCTTCTCGTCAACAGGGCCTTCTTCATCGCGCTCACGACCTTTCCCGAACTTTCACAACGGCACCGTCGCGCATGCAGTAAACACGATCGGCTAGCTCCTCGAGCACCTCTCCGTCATGGCTAGACAGAAGAACCTCGCGACCCGTTGATGCCGCCATCGCCACAACGCGCTTGAGCATTTCCACGCCCGCTTCGTCGAGGGCATTCGTTGGCTCATCGAGAACAAGCAGCTTCGGCTTTTCCATAATTGCCGCAGCTATTCCCAGACGCTGCTTCATCCCAAGCGAGTATGCTCGAAACTTCTTTTTTTCGTCTGCATCGAGCCCCACGAGCCGCAGGGCAGAGCGAATGTCCTCGGGGGTGGCAACGCCATTGATTTGAGCTATGAGCTCCAGATTGTCGTAACCAGACAGATATCCTAAAAAGGAAGGCGCCTCTATCAACATCCCCAGACTCGGCGGAAACGAGATATCCGCCCCAAGTCTTTGGCCATCGATAATAATCTCGCCCTCGGTGGGTCTAATCAATCCGCAGACCGCTCGCATGAGCATGGTCTTACCCGAACCGTTTATCCCCTGAAGCCCGACCACAGTCCCAGGGTCAACCTCGATAGACACGTTGCGCAGGACATCGTTTTTGCCCATGCGCTTCGATACGTCCCTAACGATCACACTCATATCTTGTCCCTCTTTTCGATAAGGTCGGCCCTTCGAAACCACAGTCCACCCAACGATAGGCATAACGACATAATCACAATTGAAAACAAGCCACTCGAGCCCGTCGCAATTCCTTCTTTGACGATTCCACCCCAGCGCAACAGCATCAAGGCATTTCCCAGTAGCGCCCAATGCCGCGCATATGCCGAACAGATCAGGTAGCTCATTACAACCGCAAATGAAACTGACGGCCCAAGCACAAACCCAACCGTTGCCTGCACAAACGCAAGCGCCTCAAAAGCAAGAAAGAGACCTGCGAAAAACGGCAGTGCACCTGCTTCGCTCGCCTTGAGAAACCACGGCGCCAAATTAGCCAGCTGAAGCGACTCGCCATGGATGACCGCGCTGAACGAGGCACTCACCATCAAGCTCCAAATCACAACAGAGCAAACCACCACGAGCAGCGAAAATGCTGTTATCGCCGCCACTGAGATAAAACGCGAGACCCACCAAAGGGTTCTCGCCCGGCATCGGACAAGCGTTTGCAAACCAAACCCGTGCAACGATTCGGCGGGATAATCGAGTGTTGTATAGAGAATAAGCAGAATGAGAAATAGCCATCCTAGCGGAGGCACAAACATGACCCCGGGCCTAGGCTCAAACGGAGCAGATCCGGCAAACACGAGCGCAAGATTGTCCGCAAACCCCAAGGCATCCGTCCTGACCCCATACACAGAAGACAAACCGTAGGCGTACACCAGGTTCGCAACGGTCACTGCCGCAATCGCAATAAAAGTAAGGATGTTCTTCTTCAAAACGGTCCTCAGGTCCGCGGCGACCAGCCTAAACAGCATCAGACCACCTCGCGTCTTTTTAAGAATCTCGCGGAAATCAAAGAAAAGACGAACAGCAAAGTGATTTCTGCAAACCCTGCTCGAATGTCGGGCCAGTTATTTAGTGATTCCGACCTGATGCTGTTAAGAATGTTGCAGTTAAAGCCGACGCATGAAAGGACGCTAAAAATCCAATCGTTAACAAAGTGCCATGCAACCATAATCAGATATGGAACGACCATCGCCTTGATTCTGCTGCGAAACACAACCGACAGACCAGTCACGGCCATGGATAGAGCCCCCAGCGTCACCGCATCGAACAGTGTATAAACCAGCACATATAACAGAGGCCGGGAATAAAACAGACCAGAAAAATAGCTATGCAGATAGAGCCCGACGTAAGTCGATTCATCGACCCGGGGGAGATACGCGGGAAACAGCATTGAGACAATCAGGAAGTTCACGAGTAGCGGAATAGCCGTGACCGCAAACGCAGAGAGAAAAGCAGACAGCATCTTCACGTTCACGTATGCATTTCTAGAAACACGTGTGCAGATCTGCGCCTCGTAACCGCTCAAACGCTCGGACAGGCATGACCACGACCCGGCCAGCATGGCAAGCAACGGCAGCGCATAGAAAAACACTGATGCCGATAGCGGTGCATTTGCACTCACAACGATCCAGTTACCAAAGCTACTTTCACGCGTTTGGCCGAGGTATGCCTGGGCTTGCAAACCAACGCCATAGCCAAGCGATAACAGCTGCTTGCGCTCAGTCTCGAGCGTCCACCATGCCTCAATGGCAGCCGCCATCGAAATTGCAGTTGCAACCATAAGGGTCAACGCAAATATAGGATTGCCAAATATCTTGGACAACTCGTGCCGCATTAGATTTCTATTCAAGCGACATCACCCTCCCTTCGGCCGGGCCGAGCAGCAACACTCGGCCCGGCCCTAATCACAACAAGAAGCTGCGGATTGGCTAGGAGGGAAGTTTGTTAAAATGGCCAAAGCAATCGGGGCTCCACTTTCCATAGACCGTGCCGTATCCGGACTCGGCCCATGCAGTCAGACGAGCATAGCTGCGCTTATTCTCACGGACGAGATTGTATATCTCCCATTCACGCTCATGGTTGGAGCGATACACGCCCTGCGTGCAATTCAAATTGCCCGTTCCTCTATTGTCATAGGCACCGTCCACGTACAAACGTAACGGCTTTCCTGAATAGCCTTTGATCCAAATGTAGACTGAAGATGAATCTTCTTTCTGGCGATAGCCGGTTGCGCTCGTGCCAGAACATTGAAAAGCGAAATCTCTATCTTCGTTGTTCTTGCATGTGGCAATTCCGGCATCCGCGCTCTGCGAAATGCTAGAAACCTGGGAAGTGTCAAACTCCTCTTGAGCAAATGATGCGGCAGGTGCACCCATCGACAAGCCCGCAACAATCGCCAAGCCGACTCCGATTCGAGCAATAGCGCTCCTTGGCTTAATCATGGCCTTCTCCAATCAAAAGCGGTTAACAATGCGTCGACGCACGGCAACCTTTGCATGAATAGAGAAAGATGTCTGTAAACACCCGCTATTGAGTTGATCGCTCAGGCGTTTACACGTTATCTACCTGCGATAACAATGAAACAAGCTCCGCTTTATTCTTGATCTTCAACTGGCGGTAAGATGCAGACCGCAGTGCTTGCACCGTAGATGCAGCGTAACCGACATCCTCCGCAATGGTCTTTGTCGTTGCGCCTTCTGCCGTCATCAGCAAAATTTGCGACTGAACATCAGAAAGGGAGCGCGACGCAAGCAGGGCAAGCTGGCGCACGCGAGCTGCTTCGGTAAGCCCGTTCGCGCGGTACTCCAAGACGGCCTTCTCGTTCTCAACCGAGCGGGTGAGCGCGATGTGCGTGACGAACATGGGCGCAGACCAGCAGACGATCACCGTTGCCACGACGACATTGACAGCCGAACTTTGCCCCAGCAACGAAGTAAGGAACAACGGCTCGAAAACCATCAGATCCTGCGCCATGTTGAGCAAGACTGCCCAAACAGGAGCCGTCGCCCCAAAGCAAAGCATCCATACCACGAGCATTTTGCGCTGCGGACAGCTACGCAGCACTATATATGTGAACAGTATCCCCGTCAGCACCGCAAGTCCATGGATTCGCCCCCTAGTGGCTGCATAGATTAAAGCGGATACACCTATTAACGCCAACAGCACGATAGCCCGAGTACGGCCACGCGCCTTAAATGAACACAGCCCAACAGCGAGCGAAGCCATAGACGTCATGCCGCAAAACAGGACCGGCACAGCCATCAACGGATCGCGTACGCACCTCCATGCCGCGATATAGACAAAAGACCATTCCACGGCAGACAGTATCGCCCACACGCACGGGCTTCCGAGCCCAATCGCCCCATCCGTTCTAGTCAGTGCAGCTTCACGATTCAGTTTTTCACCCGCGTAGTGCAGCGACAGAAGCAGTCCGAGACCCAATGCATAGCTTGAGAGAGAAAAGGTAACAGCCCATGAAACACCGGATCCCCAATAACTATCCGCCATTACCAAGGGGCCCGCTGCAAGGAGGATAAAAAATAATGTGAGCAGGTATCGAAACAGCCGGCGCGTCCGAGCTGATGCCAACATATCGTCAGCATGCCGCCGCGACAGCTCGGGCCCTACAGCATCACCCTCGTCCACAAACAACGCCACGAGCTCGCGTGAGCCCGCAACCGACGCCTTCCCGTATGCTCGGTGAAGCGTTGTTCGCACCGTCGATGGCTTCGTATCCGTCTCCTTGGCAATTTCCACCGGCGTTTTTCCTTTGAGCAGCAGTCGGACAAACTGTTCTTCTCGAGGCGACAGGGCGGGGGAAAACGCCCCCGCATCGAATGGGTCGGACGTGCGGGGGATATCCGAATCGTTGTTCCGCTTCTTCCTGAGCAACGTGCATACGAAGGCGGCAATAGCGGACCCCATCGACAGTGATGCAATGACTGCGGCATCGCTTGCAAAGTATGCCACCTCGACAGCCGGAACAAGGCCAATGGGAACTGCTACAAGCACAGAACGGGCAAACACGTCGCCCTGCCCCCGACCAAAGGCGCGGGGACAGCAAAGCAGCGGGACCGCAGCCAATACGAGATAGACCAGCGGAATTAAAAGCACGAGGCCAATTGATGCGGCCGTTACAGAGGGCATCCCCCATGGCTCGGGAACGACTCTCCATGAAATTCGACAGCAAAACAGCAGGCAAGACAGGACAACTATTGTTTCTGCAAAAAGCGTGCTCTGCGATCGGCGGGTCCCCCTTTCGCCGTCCCGCGCCGCCCCCCGTATCAAAGGAGAGCCCGCCGTATCCCAAATTACATATGAGAGGAGCAACGACCCAGTGAAGCACAAGGCACACGAAACACGATGCAACAACCAGATTGGTGCAAACACGATTGGAATAGAATCTCCGCGAGCATAGAAGGCCAAGTCGACCCATTCGGGAACCACCGCAATAGCAGCAAGGAAAACACCGAAGACGCCAAGGCGACCCGGCCGTCTTATTTCTCTCCCCTTGCGGAGCGCAACACCATGACCAAACGCCGCGAGGCATGCGCCAAGGATAACGAGCCAGGTCATTGCACCTGATGCCAAGCCGATTGAAGATGAAAACCGGTGATAAGGGGTAACCGCCATTACGACGAGCGCAATGGCGAAAGCAGATGTGGCAGAACAGCGGGAAAAGAGCATATGACCTCCATAGCGTGTCATTATATCGCTCGGGCTGCTCGTTTATCTCCACGCCCACACCAGCCAGCATCAACGATTCAGGCGAACTCCAATCCGAGCCAGATCACGGTTCAGCTTTTGTCCGCAGTCCCCGCATCAAAGCGGGATGCGGTTTCCTTTTGAGCGTCGATCTGGAAACTGTATCCCGTTCTGAGTCAATATTCTGGGACGCAGTTTCCGCAGCACACCCCATTCGGAAAGCGTGTCCCAGTATTTGGCCGCAAACTGGGGCGCGCTTTCCGGATGGGTCGAGACGAAGGCCAAGCCAGACAGGCAGCCTCGCATCCCGCCATCCTCGCCATCCGCCTGAGCGTGCTACACTAGCAGCATCTATGCCACCGCGAACGGCTCGGCCCCGCGCCC
>CABQKL010000069.1 GCA_902464645.1 uncultured Collinsella sp. | reverse complement strand
CTCGTCGATGCCACCTGCCGCAACGATTTGAGCGCAAGCCTGATGGGCACCGTTCAGACCGATGCCGTGGCCCGCGCGATGGCCGTGCTCGAGCGCTCCGCCACCATGGGCGTGATCGTCGCCGCCCCCACGGCCGGCTCCGCGGGCGTCGTCCCCGGCTGCGTGCTGGCGCTCGCCGATCACCTCCAGCTCGACGACGAACAGGTCATGGATGCCCTCTACTGTGCCGCCGCCATCGGCCTCAACCTCACCACGAGCGCCTGCGTCGCCGGCGCCGAGGGCGGATGCCAGGCCGAGGTTGGAAGCGCTGCCGCCATGGCCGCCGCTGCACTGGTCCAGATGATGGGCGGCACGCCCGAGCAAGCGCTCGACGCCAGCTCCATCGCGCTGAGCAACCTGTTGGGCCTCGTTTGCGACCCCGTCGGCGGCCTTGTCGAGGTGCCCTGCCAAAACCGCAACGCCATCGGCGTGGCCGCGGCCTTCAGCTCGGCGCAGCTCGCCCTCGCCGGCATCAAGAGCCTGGTGCCGTTTGACCAGATGGCGCACGTGATGCTCTCGGTGGGCCACGCCCTGCCCGCCACGCTGCGCGAGACGGCCAAGGGCGGCATCGCGCAGGCTCCGGCAGCACTCTCGGCATGCGCAAAATGCGGAATATGCGGATAGCGAGCAAAAGCGAACGATAGGTGGGACATATGTCCCACCTATCGTTTATCGCCACTGTTTTCGTAACACAAGCAACTGCGTAATCGCTATAATTCAAGCCCAGTTAAAACACGATGAGCCGCAAGGCGAAACTCGAAGGAAATATACACGATGTCGCAAATCGACCGCAGCCAACTGATCCCCGATCCGCAACAGCCCAGCAGGCAGCCCGGAGGAATCCAATCGCCGCGTCCCATCGCGCCAGCCCATGGCGAACAGCACGGCGCGGCAAATACCTCCCCGCGTCCCAATCAGGGCCAGCATCAGCAGCGTCAGCAATATCAACAGCACCAGCAGCGTTCCACACATGGCGCCGGTCACAACCAGGGCCCTTCGCACACTCGAGTTTCCAACAACCGCGGCCCCGCCAACAACCGCTCCGCAAAGGGCAATAAGACGGGTGGCAAGACGGCGTTTTTCGTCGTCCTCGGCCTCGTCGCCATCGTCTATATCGTGGGCGTCGTGGCGTTTTCGCAGATTGCCTACCCTAACACCACCATCGCCGGCGTCGATATCTCGTTTTCCAACGCCTCATCCGCCGCTACCAAGGTCAACTCAGCGTGGAAGCACTACAAGCTCACCGTTTCGGGTGAAGACTTTAGTTGGACCTATCAGCCCGAATCCGACGAGCCCATCGTCGACGGCGAGGCAGCTGCCCACGAGATTATCGGCAGCAACGAGCCGCTGCTGTGGCCTTCGCGCCTGATTGCCTCGCTCGGCGGCAAGAACGTTAGCGCGACCAAAAACGGTACCATCGACCTGGAACAGGACGTCGACCTGTCCATGCTCTCGGACGCCTTTGACCAAAAGCAGTTCGAGGAGGATCTGGGTGCCGCCATCGACGCATTCAACGAGGGCCGCACGGGTACCTTTGAGGCATCGAGCTCCTACGACGAGAAGGCGGGCAAGTTCACGATCGAGAAGGCCCGCTCCAACGAAAAGCTCAACCGCGAGCATGTCATTAAGTATGCGGAGATCGAGCTCGCGTCGCTGTCCGAGACCGTCGATCTTACGAAGCTCGGCAACGATGCCTACGAGCCGCTCAACGGCACGCTCACCAACGACCAGATCCAGGCCGCATGCGATGCCGCCAACAACTTCCTGGGCGTTAACGTGACCCTTAAGCTCAACGGCAACGATGCCGGCAAGGTCGACGGCAGCTCGGTGCTGCAGTGGATCAGTTTTGCCGACCCCGCGAACCCCACACTCGACACTTCCCAGATCAGCAACTGGGCAGCAGACCTCGCCAATGGCTTTAACACCGTGGGCTCCACTCGTTGGTGGACGCGCGCCGATGGCAAGCAATGTGCCGTCGAAGGCGGTGACTTTGGTTGGTCTATCGATAGCAGCACGCTTGCCAAACAGGTCGAGGATGCTATTAACAACAAGCAGACCGGCGAGATTGAGATCAATTACTCCCAGAAGGCCGACACCTTTACCGCCAAGGGCGAGCCCGATTGGAAGGCGTATATCGACGTCGACCTGTCCGAGCAGCACGCGCGCTACTACGACGAGAGCGGCAATATCGTTTGGGAGGCCAACTTTATTTCCGGCAAACCGGGCGAAGACGCCACCCCCGAGGGCGTGTGGCAGATCAACAGCAACGACGGCGCCACCAAGCTTATCGGCGCCAAGGACCCCAAGACCGGTAAGCCCAAATACGAGAGCCCGGTGAGCTACTGGATGCCGTTTGAGGGCAACATGGTTGGCTTCCACGACGCTACCTGGCAAAACGATTCGAGTTTCGATAGTGCCGAATCGTACAAATGGTGCGGTAGCCACGGCTGCATCAATCTGCGCCTGGCCGATGCCAAGGCGCTCCACGACTGCATCAAAGTCGGTCTGTGCGTGGTCGTGCATTCGTAGCACGTCGCGCGCAACGAAACAAAGCTCAGCGACACCTACCTTTCGATGCTGAAAGAAACGCGCCTATACGCCCGCCCCAACCGGCGGGCGTATATACTTATCGCGGTATGTTCTATAAAGGAGACGCTATGTCGAATGTCCCCACCATCACCCCGGGCCCCGACGATACCGGGCGCGTGCCGGAAGGCGCATCTGAAACTCTACCGCTCATCACAAGCGCCCCCACGGCGCAGCAAAACGACGGCGAGCAAGGTAACGCCGGAATATCCGACGATGAGGCCTACGCAAAGCTCAAGGCGAAGCGTGCCGAGCGTCGGCGCAAAAAGCTCATCCGACGCGGCATCGCGGCCGGCATCGTGGGCGGCATTATTCTGATTGCCATTATCGCGAGCGTTATCCTCAACTCGCAGCCGCAATCTGCGGACGGACCTGTTACCGACATGGTCATGGAGGGCACCTTTACCACGACCGTCGAGGCAAAAGGACAGCTCAAGCCTATTTCGGCCTCGGTCGTCTCCCCTTCTGTCGACGGTACGGTGGCACAGATCAACGTGCAGGCCGGTCAGAGCGTCAACGAGGGCGACGTGCTCATGACCATCAAAAACGATGAGCTCAACAACGCCGTTGCCGAGGCGCAGCGCGCGGTCACGGCCGCACAGGAAGACCTGAAAAACGCACAAGCGGCGCTCGCCGCCGCACAGGCAGCACCGACGCCGGATGCCAACGGAGCAACCGCCCCGGCGGACGCAACCGCCGACGCCAGCGCCGTCTCGAGCGCCCAGCGCAATCTCGCCTCGGCCCAGGCAACCCTGGACCAGGCAAACGCCAAGGCGGCCGAACGCACCGTAAAGGCCCCCAGTTCGGGTAGCATCGTCGAGCTCAACGCCAAAGTGGGCGCCACGGTGACCGGAGGCATGGTCATGGGCGAAGGCGACACGAACGGTGGCAAGCAATGCATGCAGATCGCCGACCTTTCCAAGATGAAGGTGACGGTTCAGGTGGGCGAAAAGGACATCGCCAAGATCGCCGTGGGCCAGAGCGCCAACGTTACCTATCCCGCGTTTCCCGATATCGTGAGCCAGGGCACCGTCACGGCTATCGCATCGGTGGCAAACTCCGACGCCGCCAACGGTGGTGGCGGAAGCGTGACCTTTAACGTGGACATCCTCATCGAGGCACCCGATAGCCGCCTTAAGCCCGGTATGACTGCCGAGGTCTCGGTGGTGACCGAGCAGCTTGACGACGTGGTCATGGTGCCCACTATGGCGCTGATGACCGAGGACGGCGAACACTATTACGTCAACGTGGCAACCGATAACGAAGGCAAGGAAACGCGCCGCGTGAAGGTGACCGTCGTGACGCAAAACGACAACGACGCCGTGGTCGGCAAGACGCAGGTCAAGCGCGACGACCAGGGCAACGAGATCAACCCCGACGTGCCGGTTACCAAGCTGCGCGATGGAGACACCATCGTGGTGGATACCGGCGCGGGCATGACGGCAGACGGCGGCGACAGTATGCCTGCCGATGAGGGCATGTAATGCGCCCCGTCATCGACATCCGCAACGTGCACCGCATCTTTGAGAGCGAGGCCGGTTGCGCTCACATACTGCACAATGTGAGCCTGGCGGTGGACCCCGGTGAGTTCGTCGCCGTCACCGGCCCCTCAGGCTCGGGCAAGTCGACACTCATGAACATCCTGGGTTGCTTGGACAAGCCGACGGCGGGCGACTATTACCTGCAGGGGCTCAATGTCGCTGAACTCGACGATGATGAGCTCACCGAGGTGCGTGCGCTGAGCATTGGCTTTGTCTTTCAAAGTTTCAACCTGCTGCCGCGTCTGTCGGTTATCGAAAACGTCATGCTGCCGCTGTCCTACACCAATGTGCCGCGCAGCCAGCGCGAGATGCGCGCCGTGCACGCGCTGCAAGCTGTCACGCTTCCGGTCGACCATTGGGACCACCGCATATCAGAACTCTCGGGCGGACAGATGCAACGCGTCGCCATCGCGCGTGCCCTCGTCAACGATCCGCCCATCATTTTGGCCGACGAGCCCACGGGTAACCTAGACTCGGCAACCGGGGCGCTCGTCATGGAAACCTTCCACAAGCTCCAGGAGCGCGGCAAGACCATCGTGCTCATCACGCACGACCCGGGCATTGCCGCCGAGGCCGACCGTGCCGTAACCATTCGCGACGGGCGTATCCATGACGGCGCATATATCGCGCACGCGCCGAATACGCTACGCGGGGCCGTCAGCAACCTACCCGCGATTTATGCACCTTCTACACCGCCGAAAGGAGCGAAGGCATGAGCACCCGCGATCTCGTACAAGAAGCCCTGCACTCGCTCGAGGCCAACAAGGGGCGCAGTCTGCTCACCATCTTGGGCATCGTCATTGGCATCGCCTCGGTCATAGCCATGACCTCGCTCATCGGTGGCATCCAAAACAGCCTGGTCAACAGCTTGGGACTTAACGCCGCTCGCATGGTGCAGATCTACTCTTCCCAGGAGCTCACCGATTCGGACGTCGAGAAACTGCGTAAGATGGTGCCGCAAATTGAGCAGATCGGCATCGTCGACAGCGCCTATTCCGAGTACAAAGTTGGAGATAAAAGCTATACCGTCATGGCACAGGGCGTCGATAGCGACATGCTCGATGCCGTGGGCGCCAGCAAGATCGTGGCCGGCCGAACCTATAGCGATATCGAGTCAAAATCCGGCGCGCACGTGGCGCTCATCGGCCGCGGCGGCGCCGAACAACTTTACGGCAACGAACAGGACGCAGTCGGCAAGACTATCAAGGTCTCGAGCGGAGACGTGCAGATCATTGGCGTCATCGACGGCGGCAACGACTCCATGGGCTCACTGAGCCTGTACATGCCACGAGAAACGATCGCCGAGCTTTTCGGCGATGACAATCCATCGTTTCCCAGTGTGACGGCACTCGCCGCCGAGGGCACCGATATGGACGAGCTCTGCAAGACAATCGAGTCCAAGGTGCGCAGCATGAAGGGCATCTCGGAGGACGACGAGTACGACAGCGTGTCGGCAAGCTCCATGAAGAGCGCTATCGACGCCCTCAACTCCTTTATGGGCGCCTTCTCGCTCATCATGGGCGCGGTTGCCGGCATTTCGCTCCTTGTCGGCGGAATCGGCATTATGAACATGATGCTCACCAACGTGACCGAGCGCATCCGCGAAATTGGCATTCGCCGCGCCCTGGGCGCAAGCCGACGCGATATCACGGCCCAGTTTTTGGCCGAATCCTCGGCGCTGTGCATCACCGGCGGCATTTTAGGTGTCGTGATTGGCTATCTACTGGCCTGGGGTCTTACGTTCTTTGCCGCCAACTCGAGCATTATGAGCGAGTTTGGGGCCACTGGGACGATTACGCCGAGCTTCTCCATTACGACCGTGCTGATCGCATTTGCCGTATCGGTCGGCATCGGCGTGGTCTTTGGCTTCTACCCCGCCCGCCGCGCCGCAAAGCTCGATCCAGTCGAATGCCTTCGCTACCAGTAAGCCAACACAAGATAAGTTGCGGTGAAATAGAGACTGTTTATGCTGCTAAAAGGCCATATCTGTCCCTATTCCACTGCAACTTAGAGCGCGTCCGGTATAACGCTTCACCCCAAATCAAATTGATTCGTTGAATAGACACATTACAAATCTTTAGACTTCGTTTAATCCACAAGTGGGTATTATCACACACAAAGCACACGTGAAAGGATACCCATGTCGCTTACACAGTCAGCAGAGCGTGCAGCGCTCAACAAGCTCATCGATTATCTCGACGACAACCCGCAAGAAAACATCGACAAAATCATGGACCTCGTGAACAAGCTGGTCCCCGACCGCGTATTTCCCGTGCAACGCGAGGCGTTCACCAACGTCATCAAGAGCCGCGGCAATTGGTATGACTTGATCATGCGCATCTTTAGCCTCAATCCCAAAATGCGCACCAAGTTGCTCAAAGCGCTCATTGTCGACGGTAACCTGCTCGCCTGGCCACAGCAAGAAAAGAACCGCGAGAAATACCAGTGCAATATTCCGTGGGCCATCCTGCTCGACCCAACAAGTGCCTGCAACCTGCATTGCACGGGCTGCTGGGCCGCCGAGTATGGCCATAAGCAGAATCTGTCCTTCGATGACATCGACTCCATCGTCACGCAGGGCAAAGAGCTCGGCACGCACATCTACATCTATACCGGCGGCGAGCCGCTCGTCCGCAAGCACGACCTGATCAGAATTTGCGAAAAACATCAGGACTGCGTGTTTCTCTGCTTCACCAATTCCACGCTCATCGACGAGGCGTTCTGTGACGACATGATCCGCGTTGCAAACTTTGTCCCCGCCATAAGCGCCGAGGGCAACGAGCACACCACCAACGCCCGCCGTGGCGAGGGTACGTACGAAAAGATCGAACACGCCATGAAACTTTTGCGTGAGCGAAAACTGCCGTTTGGAATCTCGACGTGCTGGACCAGCGCCAACGCCGATACCGTCGCCACCGAGGAAAACATGGACTGGATGATTCGCGAGGGCGCGCTCTTCTGCTGGTATTTCTACTTTATGCCGGTCGGCCGCAATGCCACCAACGAGCTTATGCCCACGCCTGAGCAGCGCGAGCACATGTATCATTTTATTCGCGAGATGCGAGAGAAAAAGCCCCTCTTTACCCTCGATTTCCAAAATGACGGTGAGTTCGTGGGCGGCTGTATCGCCGGCGGACGACGCTACCTACATATCAACGCGGCGGGAGACGTGGAGCCGTGCGTTTTCATTCACTACTCCAATGCCAATATCCACGACGTAAGCCTGCTCGACGCACTTCGCTCTCCCCTCTTTATGAAGTATTACGAAGGCCAGCCTTTTAACGACAACTACCTCAAACCTTGCCCCATGCTCGAGAACCCCGATGTACTGCCCAAAATGGTCGCCGAGGCAGGCGCCATGAGCACCGACCTGGTAGAGAAGGAGTCTCCCGAACAACTGCGCGAGAAGACCCGTGCCGCCGCCAAAGCTTGGTCATCCGTGGCAGAGCGCATTTGGAACGACCCCAAAGATCCGCTCTACACCAAGCGCCACGACGATATGACACAGGGCATGGCCGATAGCGATATGCACAAGTTTGAAAAGCAGGGCCGCAAGCTTAAATCAAACTGCTAGTACCCCATCATCGATAGAATAAAAACGCGCGGGCGCCCCAAGATATCTTGGAGCGCCCGCACCATATATGACATATAACCCCTAAGTTGCGGTGAAATAGCGTCTGATTATGCCTTCTACCAGCAAAAACAGACACTATTTCACCGCAACTCATTAAGGGTCTGATGGAGGCAGTTGCCACCAGAAGGTCTATTCGAAACGAGATTCCAGGCTGGATAGGCCGTTGAGAGTTAGGTCGTTGGCGACCGCCGAGACGCGCTCGATGGGAACCGAGCCGTCCGACAACGCCCACGTGCGATAGATGCCGATAATGCCGGACAGCAAAAACGCCAGGTAGTAATCGAACATCTCATCCTTTAGACCCTCGGGCAGCAGATCGCGCTCAGCGATCTCGTGCTCGAGCGGCACACGCAGACGAGCCATAAAGTCGTCGAGCGGAATGTTTTCGATCAACTGGCGATTAAGCACCAGGTTGTTGCACAGCGCCTCGTTAACGGTCTTGAAAAAGGACGCCGCAGCGCCAAGTGCGCGCTCGTTGGTGTCGCCGCCCATGGAGGAAAGCGTCTTCTCGACTGAATCGACGATCATCTCGACCACGTCGACGGCAATGGCGTCGAGCAAGCCGTCGACCGTGCCAAAGTGCACGTAGAAGGTCTTACGGTCGACATTTGCCTCGCGCGCGATAGCGCTCACCGTAATATCGGCCAAGGGCTTTTCCATAAGCAGTCGCTCAAACGCCGAAAGAATCGCATTGCGACTGCGGACGATACGACGGTCAAGGCGCGGTTTGGTGGTAGCCATAGACGTGTCCCCTTCATGTCAACAGCCCACCTGTAAGTCCTCTACATGTGGGAGATAATCAACGTAAGAGGATTATCCTACATCTCACATCGCAATGACGAGCGTCATCAAGAACGCACGACTCGCCGACCGGGCCCTAAGATCGCTTCTTTTTATTGAGCGCCGCCGGGGAAACGCGAATGCCGTCGCCAGTCTGGCGAACGTAGGTCTGGCGTGCCGGCTTAGGGGCCACAGCAGGCTTTTGAGCACGTTGATTGGGATCAACGGTAACCTGGCACGCAGGATGTGCCTTAACGGGCGTAAAGGGCGTCTGAGGCGTGCGCCAGAGCTTGCGCATCATACGGTCCCAGCGTGCATGGATGCTCTCGTTGTGAGCGCTCTTAAGGCCCAGCAGCGGGGCGGCCAAAATGGTCGGCGCGATAAAGGTGATCAGACGCCACAGCAGATAGCCGGCAGTCGATGCCGTGCCAAAAAAGTGACCCAAAAACAATGCGAAGCCACCCTCGGCGCCACCAGTGCCGCCGGGCAGCGGAACGGCGGAGCTCAGCAGCTGGACAAAGGCGCTCGCAGCCATGACCGAGAAAAAGTCGACTTCGTGGTGGCCAAAAGAGAGCATCAAAAAGTACGGAACCAGGTAGAAAAACGCCAGCTGCAGCATAGTGATGACGACCGTGAGCAGCATGGACGAAAAATGGCCGGCAGATAGTTTGAATTTCTCGGAAAACGAGTAGATCTCGCCATCGACAAAGGTGCGCCAGCCCTCGATCTTTGTGGCCGAGACGCCCACGCGCTCGAGCCAATTGATGATGCAATGAGCGACGCGCGTGACGGTCTTGGGCATCAACGCCACGGCAAAGATGCCGAGTAGGATGCAGCAGTGACCGCCAAAGCTAAAGACGCACAGCAGCGTCATGTCGCCATAACGCTCGGCGAAAAACGGCATGCGGGCGAGCAGCAGAATGGCACCCCATGCCACCAGGCCAAACTGGTACACGATAAAGCGGGTGAACTGCGTGGCACCCGCTTCGCCCACGTTTTGCCCGGCTTTGGTAAGGCGGTAAATTTGAGCAGGCGTAGAGCCCATCATCATGGGTGTCAGGTTGCCAAAGAAGATGCCGCTCGCCTCGACCGAAATGAGGTCGCGGATGCCGACGGGCGAATCGGGGTCGAGCCAAACGGCGATCGCGTACGCCACGATGCCAAAAACGAGATACAGAAACATACAAAAGCATGCGGCGAAGAGCCAGGGCATCTGAACGCTGGACATAGCGGCCCAAAACTGCCCCATCTGCCCGGTCACGACCAGATAGACGATATACCCGATCAGCACAACGCCGATGAAGATGGCGCCGCGACGCGCGCTCTTGTTGTCATCGCCGCCAGAAACCTCGACCTGGGGCTTTGGGCTATGCTGAGAGGACTCCGTCATGAGGCTCCTTCTGACCGTCAAAGTATCTGGCCTATTGTACCCGTATGGGAGATGAGCAAAACGTAAAGCTATGAGGCAAATGGGATTAACAGACCAGCCCACACGCAACAAAAAACCCGACCTTCTCACGAAAGGCCGGGTATCTAAAACATGGTAGCCCGTACCAGATTCGAACTGGTGATCTCCGCCTTGAGAGGGCGGCGTCC
>CABQKL010000068.1 GCA_902464645.1 uncultured Collinsella sp. | reverse complement strand
GGCATATGCATCTGTCCGTTCAGTCCCCGCAGGGGACGGTAGCCTAACCCTATTCACTATTGTCTCAATTTAGTCGACTTGTGGCACGGACGTATTGTGCGAACGGTATCTTTACCTACTTCTTACGCTGACAAGTCATAGGACTGACGCCCTGCTCGTCTGCAAGCGGTCTATATCCTCACTCAACTGGTACGTAAGTGTGAATAAGCATGATGGATAGCTGAATATCATTGAATGCAGGCGGAAACGTAAACAAACATCATTTATATACATAAAACCGATTTAGCTATGCAATTCTGAATCAAAAGTTTAGAGATGCAATTGCAAATAGTTTTTAGGAAAAAAGAGCGTTTACCTTAGAAAAGTTACTTTAGAACGCCGAAGTACATTATGGGGGAATCTCATGCGATATACCGTTCATCGCACTTTGTTGACCGTTCGGGGGCGAGGTGGAATTGCGGGTGGAATTTGGATATAACTAGAGCTGTCAGCAAGCAGCGTCCGCTATGGAAGGGCGCTGAGAGATTCGGCCGAAAGGCCCGAAAGAAAGGTAGGAGGCCATGACGAAAGGTCTGCACGTGCCTTCCGAGATCGGCAAGCTCAGGAAGGTCTGCCTGCACCGTCCCGGCGACGAGCTCCTCAACCTGCCGCCCGACGAGCTCGAGCGACTCCTGTTCGACGACGTCCCGTTCCTGGAGGTCGCACAGCAGGAGCACGACACCTTCGCCCAGATCCTGAGGGACCAGGGCGTGGAGGTCCTCTATCTCGAGAACCTCGTCGCCGAGGTGTTCGACCAGGTCCCCGGCGCCCGCGCCGAGTTCACCGACCAGTACATCGCCGAGGCCGGCATCCGCGGCCAGCACATGCCGCAGATCGTCCGCGAGAAGCTGGACTCCATCGAGGACAACCTCGAGTTCGTCAAGAAGACCATGGCCGGCATGACCAAGGCCGAGATCGACATGCCCCTCACGGCGTCCACGACCCTCGACTCCCTGGTCAACTCCGAGTCCGAGTCCGACCTGATCATCGACCCGATGCCCAACCTCTACTTCACCCGCGACCCGTTCGCGGTCGTCGGCGAGGGCGTCAACCTCAACCGCATGTACTCGGTCACCCGCAACCGCGAGACCCTGTACGGCAAGTACATCTTCAAGTACCACCCCGACTACAAGGACGTCTCCCTGTACTTCCGCCGCGACTGCCAGTTCCACACCGAGGGCGGCGACGTGCTGAACATCAACGAGAAGACCCTCGCCGTCGGCATCTCCCAGCGCACCCAGGCCGCCGCTATCGACATCATGGCCCAGAACATCTTCTGGAACTCCGACTCCAAGGTCGAGCGCATCCTTGCCTTCGACATCCCGGTCTCGCGCGCCTTCATGCACCTCGACACGGTCTTCACCCAGATCGACGTCGATAAGTTCACGATCCACCCCGCCATCATGGGCACCCTGCGCGTCTACGAGCTGACCGCCGGCAAGAACCCGGGCGACGTGAACATCCGCCTGATCGAGGACACCCTCGAGCACGTCCTGGAGGACGCCACCGGCGTCGACCAGGTCAAGCTGATCCCCTGCGGCGGCGGCGACCCGATCGCGGCCTCCCGCGAGCAGTGGAACGACGGCTCCAACACCCTGTGCGTCGAGCCCGGCAAGATCTGCGTCTACGCCCGCAACACCGTCACCAACGACGTGCTGTACAAGGAGGGCCTGGACCTTCTCGTCGTGCCCTCCGCCGAGCTCTCCCGCGGCCGCGGCGGCCCGCGCTGCATGAGCATGCCCTTCTGGCGCGAGGACCTCTAAGTCTTTCCGTTTCCGGTGCGGTCCCCCTACAACCGCACCGGTTTCGCCCGTCAAACGGGCAACACTAATTACTTACGTAATTCATTTCTTCGAAAGGAAACGAACCATGGGTGTTAACCTCTCCGGCCGTAGCTTCCTCAAGCTCCTCGACCTCACCACCGAGGAGATCGAGTACCTGCTCAAGCTCTCCAAGAACTTCAAGGACATGAAGCGCGCTGGCGTTCCGCACCGCTATCTCGAGGGCAAGAACATCGTTCTGCTCTTCCAGAAGACCTCCACTCGTACCCGCTGCGCCTTCGAGGTCGGCGGCATGGATCTGGGCATGGGTGTCACCTACCTCGATCCGGGTTCGTCGCAGATGGGCAAGAAGGAGTCCATCGAGGACACCGCCCGCGTTCTCGGCCGCATGTATGACGGCATCGAGTTCCGTGGCTTTGCCCAGGACGATGTCGAGGAGCTCGCTGCTAAGTCCGGCGTGCCCGTGTGGAACGGCCTGACCACTGAGTGGCATCCCACCCAGATGCTCGCCGACATCCTGACCGTCCAGGAGAACTTCAACTACGACATCAAGGGCAAGACCCTCGTCTTCATGGGCGACTGCAAGAACAACGTTGCTCGCTCCCTCATGGTTGTCTGCTCCAAGCTTGGCATGAACTTCGTGGCCTGCGGCCCCGAGGAGTGCATGCCCGCTGACGACGTCATCGAGGCCTGCAAGCCCATCGCCGAGGCCAACGGCTGCACCATCAAGCTGACCACCGACGTCAAGGACGGCGTCACCGGTGCCGACGTTATCTACACCGACGTGTGGGTCTCCATGGGCGAGCCTGACGAGGTCTGGGCCGAGCGCATCGCTCAGCTCACCCCGTATCGTGTCACCTCCGAGGTCATGGCTATGGCCAACCCGGGTGCCATCTTCCTGCACTGCCTGCCCAGCTTCCACGACACCAACACCACGATTGGCGCCGAGAAGTGCGAGCAGTTCGGCATCACCGAGCAGGAGGTCACCGACGAGGTCTTCGAGAGCCCCGCTTCCAAGGTCTTCGACGAGGCCGAGAACCGCATGCACACCATCAAGGCCGTCATGTACGCCACGCTCAAGTAAGTGCATCTAGCATCTCGCTCGGGGTGTATTGTTGAACACCCCGAGCGGCTTTATCTGGTAAAAATCTCGATCGAGCGGCAGGCACGGCACGGAAGAGCCGCTTCGGGCGAGATCAGTAAATGATTTATGAAGGGGGGATGAGAACTATGACTGAGACCGCTAAGAAAAAGCGCGGTATGCCTTCATCGTTCACCATTCTTCTTGCTCTGCTGGCAATTGTTGCAGTGATTACCGTTATCGTCTCCGGCACGTCCGGCGGCGCGGTTACTGCCGCCCGTCTGAGCGATTTCTGCACCGCCCCGATTAAGGGCTTCGCTGACGCTCTGCCCGTCTGCCTCTTCGTTATGATCCTGGGCGGCTTCCTCGGCATGATGACCGAGACCGGCGCCCTGGACAACGGCATCGCCGTCCTGGTGCAGAAGCTTAAGGGCAACGAGATCATGCTCATTCCCGTGCTGATGCTCATCTTCTCCCTCGGTGGTACCACCTATGGTATGTGCGAGGAGACCGTTCCCTTCTACGCCCTGCTTGCCGCTACCATGATGGCCGCTGGCTTCGACCCGATGGTCGGCGCCGCTACCGTCCTGCTCGGCGCTGGCTGCGGCTGCCTGGGCTCCACGGTTAACCCGTTCGCCGTCGGCGCTGCCGTCGACGCTCTGACCGGCGTTGGCATTGAGGTCAACCAGTCCATCATCATCGGCCTCGGTGCCGTCCTGTGGATTGTTACCACTGCCATGTCCATCTTCTTCGTCATGAGCTATGCCAAGAAGGTCAAGGCTGACAAGGGTTCCACCATCCTGTCGATGCAGGAGCTCAAGGACGCCGAAGAGGCTCACGGCAAGGCTGCTTCCGAGGTTCACAATGAGGTCAAGCTCACCGGTCGTCAGAAGGGTGTTCTGATCGCCTTTGCCTTCACCTTCGTCGTTATGATCGTCGGCTTCATTCCGCTGGCCGACCTCAACGAGGGCGTCGCCAACTTCTTCGACGCTGGCGCTGTCTACGACGCCGACGGTAACGCCGTCGTCCAGGGCTGGTCTGCCCTGATCACCGGCCTGCCCATTGGCCAGTGGTACTTCGACGAGGCTTCCACCTGGTTCTTCCTCATGGCCGTCCTGATCGGTATCATCGGTGGCCTGTCCGAGAAGCAGATCGTTAACACCTTTATCACCGGCGCTGCCGACATGATGTCCGTTGTTCTCGTCATCGCCCTCGCCCGTGGTATCTCCGTCCTCATGGCTAACACCGGCCTCGACGTCTACGTCCTCGACGCTGCCGCCAATGCTCTGGCTGGCCTGTCCGGCGTGATCTTCGCTCCCATGAGCTTCCTGGTCTACTTCGGCCTGTCCTTCCTGATCCCCTCGACCTCTGGTATGGCTACCGTCTCCATGCCTATCATGGGACCGCTGGCTGTTAAGCTCGGCTTCTCGCCCGAGGTCATGGTCATGATCTTCTCCTCTGCCATCGGCGTTGTGAACCTGTTCACCCCGACCTCCGGCGCCATCATGGGCGGTCTCGCCCTGGCCAAGATCGAGTGGACGACCTGGCTCAAGTTTGCCCTTAAGCTCATCGTCGCTCTCTCCGTCGTCTGCGCCATCATCCTGACCGTCGCTTGCGTGATGCTCTAAGTACCCAACGGGTACCCCACGGAAACCTTGACGATCCTGTAAAGGATCACCTGGTCATCGTCTGTCCGGTGGGGTCAACCCACCGGTAGACTCCTACCTTTAGCCCCCTCCCGTTCCGTGCGCGGGAGGGGGCGCTCTCATGTTGCGCGGTTCTACGAACCGCGCAACCAGTCGACGCTGCGCGCCGCCCAGGACGACAATTTGTCATTCAAAAGGCAAGGCATGACCAAAAGGTCTATGCCTTGCCTTTTTCATGCCAACTTGTGCGTCCTGGACGTCGCTCGCTGACTTATGCTCAACCTGCGACGTTTCTGTTGTTGGTGCAAAGGGATCAGGTTACTTTGCGCCAAAAGGGGAAGTTGCGGTGGAATAGTTCCTGTTTGGCCGTCTTGAGGGGTTAAACGGGAACTATTTCACCGCAACTTATCGATGACGTGTTTGGTTGATGCCCGTTGGCTGCTTGGGTGTTGGGAAGGGTCTGCTCCGTTATAATCGCCTAGGACATTAAATGGAAACGGGACGGGAGCCACACATGCGCCAGGGTTTCGACAATGCGAAGTACATCGAGCTGCAGGCTGCTCACATTAAGGAGCGCATCTCGCAGTTTGGTGGCAAGCTCTATTTGGAGTTTGGCGGCAAGCTGTTTGACGACTATCATGCGAGTCGCGTGCTGCCGGGTTTTGAGCCGGACAGCAAGTTCCGCATGCTCAAGAGCATTGCCGACGACGTCGAGGTCATCATCGCAATCAATGCAAACCATATCGAGAAGAACAAGGCCCGTGGCGACCTGGGCATTACCTATGACGAGGACGTCTTGCGCCTGGTCGACCTGTTCCGCGGCAACGGTTTTGCTGTCGCGGCCGTGGTTATCACGCAGTATGCCGGTCAGCCCGCTGCCGACGTCTTCCGCAATCGTCTGAATGCACTCGGCATTCCCGCCAAGCTGCACTATCCCATTGAGGGCTATCCGCACGACGTCGATCTGATCGTTTCTGACGAAGGCTACGGCAAGAACGAGTTCGTCGAGACCACGCGTCCGCTCGTTGTCGTGACGGCGCCCGGCCCTGGCTCGGGCAAGCTCGCCACCTGCCTCTCACAGCTGTATCACGAGCATAAGCACGGCACCGCCGCCGGTTATGCCAAGTTTGAGACCTTCCCGGTCTGGAATCTTCCCCTGACGCATCCGGTCAATATTGCCTACGAGGCCGCTACGGCGGACCTCGACGATGCCAACATCATCGATTCCTTTCACCTTGAGGCCTACAACAAGACCACGGTCAACTACAACCGCGACGTCGAGGCCTTCCCGGTGGTCCGTGCCCTGATGGAAAAGATCCTAGGCAAGAGCCCCTACCAGAGTCCCACGGACATGGGCGTCAATATGGTCGGCTTTGCCATCACCGATGACGATGCCTGCCGCGACGCTTCCAAGATGGAGATCGTCCGCCGCTACTTTACCGCGGTCGAAAATGTGCGCCGTACCGGCGTGGGCGATGAGCAAGTCGACCGTCTCAAGATTATCATGAAGAAGGCCGGCATCGATAAGAACTACTCACCGGCGCGCTCGGCGGCCTTAACCAGGGAGCAACTGACGGGTGGTCCCGTGGGCGCCATGGTCATGCCGGACGGTTCCGTGGTGACCGGTAAGACCTCCACGCGCCTGGGCGCCGCAAGTTCGCTCATTATGAACGCTCTCAAGCATGTTTCGGGCGTCGACCTTGAGCTTGAAGTCATCAGCGACGAGGCGATCGAGCCCATCAGCAAGCTCAAGACGCATTTCCTGGGCAGCAAAAACCCGCGCCTTCACACCGACGAGACGCTTATGGCGCTGTCGATCACCTCGGCTACGAGCGAGACGGCCGCTCGTGTCCTTTCGGGCCTGGAGCAGCTGCGCGGTTGCGATGCCTTCTTTAGCGTGATTATCTCGCCGACGGACGAGACGGTGTTGCGTAAACTGGGTATCAACGTGTGCTGCGAGCCCAAGTTTGAGCGTCGTGGTTTCTTCCATCGCTAAGTTTGAAGTACCGCGGTAATTGCATCGCCTTTTGGCCGTATCGGGTTAGCGCCCGGTACGGCTTTTTGATCAATAAAGCGTCTATTTCGGCGAAAAAATAGCCGTTTACCTGCCTAAAAACAATTTGGGCGGTATACAATAATCATAACTGTTTCATCCTTAGCGGGATGCCGCATGATGGATATTACCTGCCATCGTGAGGTGTGTCGGTCGTGCACGGCGCGCTGGATGCTCGTGCTCGGTTAGAGGAGGCTGCCATGGCGGGCAAGGGTCGTGCGAGTGTCAACGATATGAAGCGTGTCGAAGTGCTGGTGTTGATGGAGATTGCCCAGCAATCCGAAAGTGGCGGGACATATGGCTTCTCGCGCAAAACGCTTGCGGAGCACGTTGGGGTGTCTCCGTATCGAGCCCGCGCCGCAATTGAGCGCTTGGATTCTGACGGTTTGATCGAGGTCGTTTCGCGTTATAGCGAGGATGGCGGCCAGCTTGCAAATGGTATTTGCCTTACCGAGCGTGGCGGGTGGTATCTGAAAGGCATCCGCGCGGGTATGCTCGTTCGGGATATGCTTAGGGACGAGCTTGCCGATCGGTAGCGATCTGCCGCCTAAGTTGTTGTTACGCCGCTCGGGTCCCGGGCGGCGTTTTGTTTCGAGATGGAGAAATGCAAGCACTTTGGTGAAAAATGGCGAACTGCTTCTTTCTCGAGTATTACAATGAAGACCCGTAAGATGTGTATGGACAACTTCTACGGGAAGCGCAGGTAATTCAATATGACTAAGCATGTGTTTGTGACCGGCGGCGTGGTTTCGTCTTTGGGCAAGGGCATTACCGCGGCATCGCTGGGCCGTTTGCTCAAGTCGCGCGGCTACAAGGTGACGATGCAGAAGGCCGACCCGTATCTGAACGTCGACCCCGGTACCATGAGCCCGTTCCAGCACGGTGAGGTCTTTGTAACCGAGGACGGCTACGAGTCCGATCTGGACCTGGGCCACTACGAGCGTTTTATTGACGAGAACCTGACCCGCGATTCTAACTTTACGACGGGCGCCATTTACAAGAGCCTGATTGCCCGCGAGCGTCGCGGTGACTTTTTGGGCGGTACCGTCCAGGTGATCCCGCACGTCACCAATGCCATCAAGGACAAATTCCGCCGCATTGAGGAGCAGACTGGCTCCGACGTTGTCATTACCGAGCTGGGAGGCACGATCGGCGACATCGAGTCGCAGCCGTTCGTGGAGGCTATCCGCCAGTACCGCAAGGAGGCCGGTCCCGAGAACGTCTGCTACATCCACGTATCGCTCGTTCCCTATATCGCCGCCGCCCACGAGGTTAAGACCAAGCCCACGCAGCACTCCGTCAAGGAGCTGCGCAGCTTTGGTATCCAGCCGGACATCATTGTGCTGCGCTCCGATCACCATATTGATGACGCTATCCGCGGCAAGATCGCGAGTTTCTGCGACGTCGACACCGACTGTGTCTTTACCAACGAGGATTGCGCGAGCATTTACGACGTGCCGCAGCTGCTCGCGGAGCAGGACTTTGACCTGCGCATTTGCGAGCGCCTTGGCCTCGATCCGCGCGAGCGCGATATGAGCGCATGGAATGAGTTCCTGCGCAAGCAAAACCATGCCAACCATCACGCCGATAAGGTTAAGGTTGCCGTCGTGGGAAAGTACACCCAGCTTCCCGATGCATATCTGTCGGTTATCGAGGCCCTGCATCACGCGGGCGTTTTCTACGATCGTCACGTAGATGTGCAGCTGGTCGATGGTGAGAGCCTCGATGCCGAAAACGTCAATGAGGTTCTGGGCGACGCATCGGGCATCCTGGTTCCCGGCGGCTTTGGCAAGCGCGCCCTGGAGGGCAAGATCCTTGCTGCCGAGTTTGCTCGCGAGCACAAGATTCCGTATCTGGGCATTTGCCTGGGTATGCAGGTTGCCGTGTGCGAGTTCGCCCGCAACGTTGTCGGCCTTGCCGGTGCCAGCTCCTCCGAGTTTGATCCGGACGGTCCGTTTAGCGTCATCGACTTGATGAGCTCGCAGGAGGACGTGACCGAGAAGGGCGGCACCATGCGCCTGGGCGCCTATCCGTGCAAGCTCGCTGCCGATACCCTCGCGCGTGAGGCGTATGGCGAGGAGCTTGTCTACGAGCGCCACCGTCACCGTTTTGAGTTCAACAATGCCTTCCGCGATCAGCTCGAGGACGCCGGTCTTGTCATCTCGGGTCTTTCGCCTGATGAGCGTCTGGTCGAGATGGTCGAGCTGCCGCGCGATGTGCACCCGTGGTTCGTGGCCACCCAGGCTCACCCCGAGTTTAAGAGCCGCCCCACCAATCCTCAGCCGCTATTCCGAGAGTTCGTGCGTGCCTCGATTGGCCAGCATGAGGGCGTCGATCGCCTACAGGTGACGCCCATGAATCGTGCGATGGACTAAGGTTGCCGGCGAACCGGGAACATATCGGAGAAGCTCCTTCGCCGCTCGCTGTGGCGGCGGGGGAGTTTCTTGATTACCTTGCAGTCGAGCGGGGCTTGGCGCGTAACACGATTGCCGCCTATCGCCGAGACCTGACGACCTACTGTGCATATTTGGAGCGGACGGGCATTGCGTCCTTTGAGGACGTGAGTCGGCGGGTCATTGAGGACTTTATCGCCGATCGGCGCGATGGGGGCTATTCCGATGCCTCGGTGGAGCGCGCGCTCGCTGCCGTCAAAGGCCTGTATGCCTTTTTGGTGCGCGATGGGGCCGTGACCCAAAATCCTACGGCGGCGTTGCGTTTGCCAAAAAAGGCCGAGCGCCTGCCGGAGTGCCTTTCGGTGGAGGATGTTTCGGCATTGCTCGACCAGGATTTTCCGGATGGTGAGATGGGTCTGCGCGATCGCGCTATCTTGGAAGTGCTGTATGGGTGCGGCCTGCGCGTGAGCGAGCTGGTGGGGCTCGATGTGAGTGATATCCATGCCGATGACGGCTTTGTGCTGGTTCGCGGCAAGGGCTCCAAGGAGCGTCTGGTCCCTTTGGTGGGAAGCGCGGCGCGTGCCCTGACGCACTATATATGTGATGGGCGCCGACTTCTGGCGGCTCATGCTCGTGGGACAGAGACGCCGGCGGTCTTTTTAAACAAGAACGGCGGGCGTCTGTCGCGTCAGGGTGTTCACGTCATATGCGAGCGCTACGGACGCCAGGTGGGGTTGGTGGGACTCCATCCGCACACGTTGCGCCACTCCTTTGCCACCCATATGCTCGCGGGCGGCGCGGACCTTCGCGTGCTGCAGGAGATCTTGGGACACGCCGATATATCGACGACGCAGGTCTACACGCATGTCGATCGTACGCAGCTGACTGAGGTTTACCTGGCGGCCCACCCGCTGGCACATCGCTAATACGCTGCTGAGCTGCGATTACATGCTATCCGAGGACGGACCCCCGATTGCTGGAACGTGCTGTTGCGCACGTTTTGGCAATCGGGGGTCCGTCCCATTTTGCGCCACCGGCCAATGGCGCGGCGGGGTGCACATGCCGCGCGTGGGAGAGTTTGGGGGCGATGTGAACGGGATGTAAAGGGACATAAAAATCGCCTCAAGGTCAACTTGAAGGTTGAGGTTGAAAGGCGGGGTGCTACAGGTGGCATCCCGCCTTTGCATTAAACACAACATATTGTGTTTTCGAACATATGCTCGGGGGTGGCGCCCAATAGTTAGGGGGTGGAGTGGTGGGGTAGGGTGG
>CABQKL010000067.1 GCA_902464645.1 uncultured Collinsella sp. | reverse complement strand
CTTCTAGAGCATCGAAACCAACCTTCCGCCGCGCCGGAGGGCGTTCCGGCGCACCGTCTCAGCCTCAACGTAAGTCCGTTATGCCTTCTAAGCCTGCTGGGTCCGTGCGGCCTGCCAAACGTTCGACTGTCGGTTCGCAGCTTGGCGGACGCCCCGCGGCCAAAAATGTTGCTCGTCCGGTGGCACGTCCCTCGGTGACGCCCAAACCGGCGATGGGCGCCATACCTTCTCGCCCCATAGCGTCGCCCAAGCCCTCGTTGGGGGCAAAGGTGACGCGTCCCGGTCGCGCGCTGGGTGCATCTAAGCCACGTATGCTGACGTCGGTGTCGGCCTCCGCAAAACCGCAATCGGGCAAAAAGGGCTCTAATCCGTTGTCATCGATCGGCGCCCTGGCAAATCATGCGGCGGGTGCCGCTTCTGCCGTTAAGGGCAAGGGCAAAATCGCGGGCGGCATCCTTGCCGCTCTGGCAGTGCTTGCAGTCGTTGCCGTCGTCGTCATTAACTCTGGCCTGTTCGCCGCTACCGATATTCAGATCCAGGGCAGCGAGCATGTGACCAAGCACGATGCCATCCAGCTGATCGATCTGCCCGAGGACACGTCGCTGTTCAATGTGAATCCCGACCAGATCACCGAGGGCCTCAAGCAAAATCCGTGGGTTTCGGGCGTGGATGTTCAGCGTCAATTTCCCCATACGCTCATCATCACGCCGACGGAACGCAAGGTTATCGCAATTGCCTACATTAGCTCCGACGATCTTGCATGGGCGATCGGGGACGATGACACATGGATTGCACCGCTGTCTACCTCGGTCGATGTTGACGACCAGGGCAATGTCATCACAACGGGGGAGGGTGCCAACACCCTAAACGGCATCGATGCCGCCCTGGCGCTCGCCAAACATTACGGAGCCGTGCTGCTGACCGATGTCTCGGCCGATGTCGCGCCGGTTTCGGGGCAAGCGGTAAATTCCAAGGCGGTCAAGGCCGGCCTGGATTACGTCCGCGGATTCTCGAGCGAGTTCCTGGGCCAGGTCAAGGATATTTCCACGCCCTCGGTCGAGGCCATCTCGGCGAATCTCGATAACGGTATCGAGGTGTCGCTCGGAGATTCGGATGACATTGCCAAAAAGGAGCGTATCGTTACCAAGCTGCTTTCGCAGGTGGAGGGCGTGACGTATATCAACGTTCGATCTCCTGGCAACTATACGTTTAGGAACGCACCGACCTCGTAGCGTCTTCTGGCCTTTGTTGACGGGGCATACCGCGCCGTTTATCTGGTTTGTTTGGTTTTCACCGTCAATTATTTGACTGATACGTTCATAATGTGCAAACATAATACGGTTTACCTTTGCATTTACTTTCAACTTGAAGGTTAATGTGCGCAGGGGTCAACCCATGCTATGGCAATAACCTTTGTTCGGAGGACCGACATGCACGAGACAGAGATCAACAACTACCTTGCCGTCATTAAGGTGGTCGGCGTCGGCGGCGGCGGTACCAACGCGGTCAATCGAATGATCGAAGAGGGTATCCGCGGCGTCGAGTTTGTTGCCATCAACACCGATGCTCAGGCACTCGCGATCTCTGATGCCGATATCAAGGTGCACATCGGCACCGACCTGACCCGCGGCCTGGGCGCTGGCGCCAACCCCGAGGTCGGCCGTAAGGCCGCCGATGAGTCCCGCGACGACATCGCCGAGGCGCTCGCTGGCGCCGATATGGTGTTCATCACCTGCGGCGAGGGCGGCGGCACCGGTACCGGCGCTGCCCCCATCGTTGCCGATATCGCGATGAACGAGGTCGGCGCGCTGACCGTCGCCGTCGTGACCAAGCCCTTTACGTTTGAGGGCCGCAAGCGCAAGAAGAGCGCCGAAGAAGGCATTAAGACGCTTTCCGACTGCGTCGACACCATGATCGTTATCCCTAACGACAAGCTGCTCGACATCGCCGAGAAGAAGACCACCATGCTTGAGGCCTTCGCAATCGCCGATGGCGTCCTTTCCCAGGGCACCCAGGGCATCACCGACCTCATCACCGTCCCCGGTATCATCAACCTGGACTTCGCCGATGTTAAGACCATCATGAAGCAGGCCGGTACCGCCATGATGGGTATCGGTACCGCTTCTGGGGACACCCGTGCCGTCGACGCTGCCCAGCAGGCTATTTCCAGCCCGCTGCTCGAGAGCTCCATCGATGGCGCTACGCGCGTCCTGCTTTCCATTGCCGGTTCCAAGGACCTGGGCATTCAGGAGATCAGCGACGCCGCCGACGTTGTCGCCAACGCCGTCGACCCCGAGGCCAACATCATCTTCGGTACCGTTGTCGACGAGTCCCTGGGCGATCAGGTGCGTATTACCGTCATCGCTACGGGCTTCTCCGACTCCAACGTCAACCGTCAGGACGAGCTCTTCGCTGCACAGCAGTCCCAGAGCAAGGCCGCTGCTTCTACCGAGCCGCAGCGCACCGCTCCTGCCACGAGCCCGGCTCAGGCTGCCCCGACTCGCAACGTCGGTGGTACCGAGCTCCCCAACTTTGGCAACGACCAGTTTGAGCTTCCTGACTTCCTCAAGCGCGGCAGCTTCTAGTTCGTTTTTCTCAGCGACCTGTATGGGGTGCGTCCGATTGGGCGCACCCTTTTTGTTGTGTTTTGCCTTTGTAAACGAAAGCCTCCAATCTCCTTACGTTCCCCTTACGTTTAGCCCCTACCGCTGCGGGTATCCTTTTGATGAAGTATGGCAGCCGTGTGGCACGGACTGCTGCGGCGTCGCCGCGATACTTGTGTTATTAGGAGGCTTTAGTATGGCAGCACGTGCGGACAGCGTTTCGCGTGTCGACCATGATGGAGTTACGTTGGTAGAGGGCGCGACGCACGATGTTCGCTTTGCTTTTACCGAACGCGCCGGCGGTGTTTCCGAAGATGCGTACTCCTTACTCAATCTGGGCTCGCATGTTGGCGATGACCCCTTTGCCGTTCAAGAAAATCGTCGCCGCGCACTCGAGGCCTTGGGTGCCGCCGAGTGCGAGCACAACCTGCTTGTTCCCAATCAAGTACACGGTGACCATGTCGTGACGGTGACCTCGAACGGTGCTGATGATCTCGAGAACATTCGCGAGCAGATTGCCGAGGGCTGCGATGCCATCGTCTGCATGGCCCGTGAGGTACCCGTGATGCTCTGCTTTGCCGATTGCGTTCCCGTGGTGCTGGTGGCTCCCGGCGGCTTTGCCGTGGTGCACTCTGGCTGGAAGGGCACGATTGCGCGCATTTCCGCCAAGGCGTGCCAAGCGCTCTGCGAGGCGGCTGGCTGCAAGCCGGACGACATCTCTGCCTACATTGGGCCCCATATCCTGGGCGACGAGTACGAGGTGTCCCAAGAACTTATGGATCGCTTTGCCGCCGAGTTCGCGTGCATCGATGCCTCTGCTTCTCGTATGCTCGATCTTTCCGCCGCCATTCGCGAGGCGCTGATGGACGCCGGCGTCGAGGCGAGCAGCATTGTGGACACCAAGCTTTCCACCGTTCGTCAGAACGACCGCTTTTATTCCTACCGCAACGAGGGCGGCACCTGTGGGCGCCATGCTGCGATCGGCGTGATGCTATGAGAAAGATCGCATCGGTCCTGAGTGCTGCAGTGCTTACGCTCACGCTGTGTGCTTGCTCCTCGGGATCTTCCACATCTTCTATTACCGTGGCCGGCTCGACCACGTGCCTTCCCATTGCCGAGATCGCAGCTGAGGGCTTTAAGGAAGAGGCCGGCACCGATGTGCTCGTCTCCGGCCTTGGCTCCTCTGCGGGTATCGAGGCCGTCAGCAACGGCACGGCCGACATCGCCAGCTCGTCTCGTGGCCTCAATGCCGACGAACAAGACCTTGGCCTGACCCCGATCGTAATCGCGCACGACGGCATCGCAGTCATCGTGAACGACGACAACCCGGTCGACAATCTCTCGACCGAGCAGCTCCGCGATATTTACGCCGGCAAGATCACCAACTGGAAGGAAGTCGGCGGAGAGGACCTGAAGATTCAGGTTATCAACCGCGATGAGGCGTCCGGTACGCGCGAGGCCTTCCGTACCATCGTGATGGACGGCACGCCGTTCGATCGCCGCTCGGCCGTTCTTTCGGGTACGGGCCAAGTGCGCGACGTCGTGTCCCGCTCGCATGGCGCCATTGGCTACATCTCGCTGGGTTTTGTCGAGAGCCTCAACGCCACGACCTCGGTTAAGGCCGTTTCGGTCAACCATGTCGAGGCATCCGAGAAGACGGTCGCAAGTGGCGGCTATCCCATCTCGCGCGACCTTTACTTCTTTGTGAAGGGTACGCCTTCGCATCAGGCGCAGGACTACATTGACTATGTGACGTCCGAGAAGATGGACAAGCAGATTCGCGAGGCGGGCTTTATTCCCGTCACCAACGACGGAAAGGGGAGTGAGTAGCGTGGAAGCACAGGAAACCCCCCAGATTGAGCAGGAGGCTCAGACGCCCAAAAAGCGTGAGTTGGCGTTGGTGTCGCGTAGCACCTATCTCAAGGAGAAGGCGCTGCAGTGGATCTTCTTTGCCTGCGCGTTCTTGGCGGTCGTCACCGTTATCCTGATCTTTGTCTTTACCACGTACTCGGCGCTGCCCGTCTTTACCGACATCGGCCTGGCGGACTTCTTTAGCTTTACGTGGGCGCCATCCGAGGGCCACTACGGCATCATGTCGCTGCTGGCGGGCTCTGGTCTGGTGACGGTCGGTGCGCTCGCCATGGGCGTGCCCCTGGGTGTGGGCACGGCTGTATATCTGGTCGAGATCGCCAGCAAGCGCGTGCGCAGGCTCATCAGCCCCGCCGTCGACCTGCTGGCGGGCATCCCCTCCATCATCTACGGCTTCTTTGGCATGGTCATCATCCGCCCGTTTATCGCGCAGCTGACCGGCGGTCTTGGCTTTGGCGCGCTGACGGCGTGGTTTGTGCTTGCCATCATGATCGTTCCCACCATTACCACGCTCACGATCGATGCCCTCAATTCCATCCCCATGGGCATTCGCGAGGCGTCCTATGCCATGGGTGCCACCAAGTGGCAGACCATCTACAAGGTCGTGCTGCCTGCAGCCAAGCTGGGCATTGTCGATGCAATTGTCTTGGGTATGGGGCGTGCCATCGGTGAGACCATGGCCGTGCTGATGGTCGTGGGCAACGCCCCGGTCATTCCAGATAGCATCTCGAGCCCCATCTCGACGCTCACGAGCCAGATCGCACTCGACATGAGCTATTCCTCGGGCCTGCATCGCTCGGCTCTGTTTGGCATGGGCGTGGTCCTGTTTATCATCTCAGCTGCACTGGTGGGTATCGTTCGCCTGATTTCAAAGAAGAGGGGGTAGGCTATGTCCGATTCCGTTGACACGACGGTCGATACGACATCGTCGCGCGAGCTCATCAAGCGTGCCCTTTCCCATGGCAAGAAGGGCCGCATCAACAAGGACCTGTCCAACAAGATTATGCTCGGCGTGTTTCGCGCCGCGGCCTATATCACCACCCTGGTGTTGCTTGCCATCATCGCCTACGTGGTCATCAACGGTCTTCCGCATATCTCGCTCGACTTTATCTTCGGCTGGCCGCAGGGCGTAAACGCCGAGGGTGGCATCTGGCCCACGATCGTCTCGACCATCTACGTGACGGCGCTCGCCATGCTCATCTGCACGCCGGTTGCCGTCTTGGCTGCGGTCTATCTGGCCGAATACGCCAAGCAGGGCAAGGTCGTCGACATCATTCGCTATGCTGCCGATGCCCTGGCCTCGGTGCCTTCCATCGTTATGGGCCTCTTTGGTTACGCCTTGTTTGTTGAGGCCATGGGCCTGGGCCTTTCGATGGTTTCGGCCGCTCTGGCGCTGGCGCTTCTGATGCTGCCCATCGTCATGCGCACCACCGAGGAGGCAATTCGCGCCGTTCCGCGCTATATCCGTTGGGGCGCATATGGCCTGGGCGCCACCAAGTGGCAGGTCGTCTCCAAGATCGTGCTTCCTTCTGCCTTTGGCCGCATTGCCACCGGCATCGTCCTTGCCATCGGTCGCGCCATCGGCGAGACCGCGGTGGTGCTCTACACCATGGGTCAGGCCATCAATCTGCCGATCTCGCCGCTCGATTCCGGTCGTCCCATGACCGTTCACCTCTATTTGCTTGCCAACGACGGCATCAACATGAACGCAGCCTACGGCACTGCGCTTTTGCTGATGGCGATTATTCTGGCCTTCAACCTGTTTGCGCGTTATCTGTCGCGCAAGCGCCGCTAGTTAAGGAGTCCCATGTCCGTCTATCAGTCCGCTCCCACGCCGGAGCAAGCGGCCATCACAGCCAAGGATTTCAACTTTTGGTACGGTGACTTTCATGCGCTGACGGGGCTCGACCTCAACATCGCCAAAAACGCCATCACCTCGTTTATCGGTCCTTCGGGCTGTGGTAAATCGACGTTTTTGCGCTGCATCAACCGTATGAACGACCTTATCGAGGGTACTCGCGTCGAGGGCACCATGACACTCGACGGCAACGATATCTATGCCGAGGGCGTCGACCCGGTCGACCTTCGTCGCCGCGTGGGCATGATTTTTCAGCAGCCCAACCCGTTTCCCAAATCCATCTACGAGAATGTCGCTTTTGGCCCTCGTCTGCAGGGCGTGACTAGCAAAAGCGACCTCGACGACATCGTGGAAGAATCGCTCAAGCGCGCCAACCTCTGGAAAGAGGTATCCAATCAGCTCAACAAGGATGGTTTGGCGCTCTCGGGCGGTCAGCAGCAGCGTCTGTGCATCGCGCGTGTGCTTGCGGTGCAGCCCGATGTCCTTCTGATGGACGAGCCCTGCTCCGCCATCGACCCCACGTCCGTATCTAAGGTCGAGGATCTGATGGCCGAGCTGGCGCCCGAGATGACGATCATCATCGTCACGCATTCTATGCAGCAGGCCGCTCGCATTAGCGACTACACCGCATTTTTCTTGCAGGAAGTTGCCGGTGAGCCCGCCACGCTCATCGAGTATGGTCAAACCGACGCGATCTTCACCAGCCCGGTGGATTCGCGGACGGAAGACTATATCACCGGCCGCTTTGGCTGATCGGTGCGACTAGTCCCAAGCCGATCGGATCTGGTCCGGTGCGTATTCACTGTGCGGGCGGCATGACCGCACCCAACTGATTGGAGTGAACCATGCGCAAACTGTTTTCCCGTCAGCTCATCGAGGCCCGTCACGAGATGTTGAGCATCTACGAGGCCGTCGATCTTGCCCTTCACGACGCCGTGAAGGCCTATGTGACCGACGACCGCAAGCTCGCCACTAAGACCAAGAAGCGCACGCTTTCGATTGATGCTCGCTGCGCCAACTTGGAGGCCGTGTGCTACAACCTGATCGCTACGCAGTCGCCGGTCGCCTCCGACTTCCGTTTGCTGCAGACGATTATCTACGTCGACTTTAACCTGCAGCGCATGACCGATAAGGTTCGCCAGATCTGCCGCGCCACGCGTCACATGGTCAAGGCCGACATCTCGCTGCCTCAGGAGCTCGTCGGCACGGTTGAGGCCGAGGCCGAGGCCGTGTACCAGGTGCTGGGCTCGTCGCTGTCCGCGCTCGTCACCAACGACATGTCCATCATCTGCAACCTGGCCGTTGAGGATGAGCCGGTACATGCGGCGTACGAGAAGTTCTTCCGTACCTTTAACCGCATGGACACCGGCGATTTTATGGACGACGACAGCAACTATGACGACCTGCGCCGTGCCATCATGGTTTCGCGCTACCTCGATCGCATTGCCTCGATTTCCATCGATGCCGCCTGCCGTCTGACCTTCCTTTTGACCGGACAGCGTATGACTGCCGGCGATATCGCCTGTACGGATGAGGACGAGCTCGAGAGCATGCGCGTGCCTTCGGGCGAGGGCGTCATTATGAGGCCCGCCGTGGATGCACGCTTTGTTGCCAAGGTGCCCGCTAACGAGGTGAGCGAGGGTCTTCGCTACCTGTTGGATCATCTTGAGGACGAGGATGATGCCGAGGACGACGAGGAGTAGGGTACCCCGTTCGTTGAGAGATTGTAAATACCTAAGGGAGCGCGGCCTTGCGGATGCGGGGCTGCGCTCTTGCGTTAGCATGGGACTACTTGTTGTGCTGTTAGCGGAGGCGATTGGCAATGGATAACTATTTGAATGTAATGCGCGCTCGCCGCGAGCAGATACTCGAGCGTTTCTATGCCGCGCTCGATCGCGCCGGGAGGCCCCGTGATGCCGCGCGTTTGATTGCCGTGTCCAAGACCGTCGGCGTCGATGAGACCATCGCGGCCATCCAGGTGGGATATCGCCATTTTGCCGAGAACCGCCCGCAAGAGCTCGTCCGCAAACTTGCAGGTCTGGCGGATCATCCGGAGCTGCCCGAGGTGCGCTTCGACATGATTGGCAACCTTCAGACCAACAAGATCAACGCGGTGTTGGGCTCGGCCGAGCTGATTCATTCGGTGGGGTCGCTTCATTTGGCGCAGGCGATCTCGAGCCGTGCCATTCGCAAGATCGAAGCTGGCGAGCTCGCCGCCCCCCAGCAGGTGCTGATCGAGGTTAACGTAAGCGGCGAGGAGTCCAAGGGCGGTTTTTCGCCCGATGAGATTCGTGGCGCTGCCGGCGAGCTTGCGGAACTTGAGGGAATTTGTGTGCAGGGCCTTATGACTATGGCCCCTCGGGGGAACAAGGATGTGGCGCGTCGCACCTTTGCCGGGCTGCGAGAGCTGAGGGATGAGTTGGAGGCGGCGCATCCCGATCTGAGGCTGCCCGAGCTTTCTTGCGGCATGAGCGAGGACTTTGAGCCTGCCCTTGAGGAGGGCTCTACGCTCGTTCGCCTGGGCAGGGTAGTATTTAGCCCGGAGTTTGCAGTAAAATAGGGCTCTGAAGTGCGCACTGGTTTACAGAGCGCCTGCACTAAACCGTGAGAGGACACAACCATGGGCTTCCTTGACGAGATTAAAAATAAGATGCACCTGGGCGGCCAGCAGGGTTACGACCAGAGCTATGACCAGGATGACGACTACGGCTACGATGACGGCTACGATGATGGCTATCAGAACAACGGCTACAGCGGTACCTCGGGCGAGGGCTTCTATACCCAGGACGAGCCGAGTAACGGCCTGCTGGGCCAGACGCGCCGCGGTGAGGCCGAGTCTGTAGCGGTGTACACGCGCTCCGGCCAGCTGGTCGGCGATGACTCCCGTCATGCAACAACGTACAATCCGCCGTCGCGTTCTCAGGATAGTGTCGCGGGCGGCTATCGTCCCGGCGCTTACGACACGCCGTCGAGCTATGCCGAGAGCGCTCGCGCTCGCGCCGCGGCACCTGCGCCCGCTCCTGCGCCGAGCGACGCCTCGGCCTATGCGAGCAACATCATTAACGCCACGCCGCAGCTGCCTGCCTATGTTCTGCGTCCCGAGAGCTATGACGATGTCGAGACCGTTGTCCGCCGTGTGCGCACCAAGCAGCCCGTTGCGCTGATTTTTGTTGGCGTTCGCACCGAGGTCGCCAAGCGTGTCCTGGACTTTAGCTATGGCTTTGCCTGCGGCCTGGGCGCTACGGTCAAAGAGGTGGGCGATCGCGTGTTTATGGTGCTGCCCGCCGGCTGCGAGGTTAAGGATTCGGACCTCAAGAAGCTGCGCGCCGACGGCTACCTTAAGTAAACCCAAGACGAGGAGATTCCCATCAACATCTACACCATTGTTCAGCTGGTCAACACGCTGTTCAACTTCTACTCCACGCTCATTGTGGTCTATTGCTTTATGACGTGGATTCCCATGAAGCAGGGCGGCCTGCTGCAGGATATCGCCGCGGTGCTCGATAGCGTCTGCGGTCCGTGGCTCAACCTGTTTCGTCGGTTTATTCCGCCGATGGGTGGCGTTGATTTTTCGCCGGTCGTTGCAATTATTGCGTTGCAGTTGGTGCAGAGGCTGATTCTGCAGCTTCTTATAGGTATACTCGTATAGAACTGGCTCAGTAACTCATGTCGGGCGCCCAGCGCCGAGGCGATGAAAAAGGAGAACTTGTTATGGCTATTACCCCTGCTGACATCCAGGCTCAGACTTTCTCTGAGGCCAAGCGCGGCTATGATCCCGCCGAGGTCGACGTCTTTTTGGAGACGCTGTCCTCCGAGGTTGACGCTATGCTTGCCAAGATTGTCGATCTTAAGGGTCGTCTGACTGCCACCGAGCAGCAGCTTGCTGACACGCAGGCTCAGCTTGCCCAGGCTCAGGACGCTGCCGCTCAGGCCGTTCCCGCCG
>CABQKL010000066.1 GCA_902464645.1 uncultured Collinsella sp. | reverse complement strand
TAACCAGCGCGTTTGCCGTAATGGAGATCATTGCGGGCTCGCATTCAAGACCGCGAATGGGCTCCGGAGCCATATACGGGCAATCCGTCTCGAACAAAATTCGATCGAGTGGGGTTGCCGCGAATGCCTCGCGCACGTCGTCGTTGCGCTTAAAGGTAGCCGCACCACCATAGGCGATATAGCAGCCCAGCTCCGCAAAGCGCTCCATCGTGGCGCGGTCCTCGCCAAAGCAGTGCAGCACACAACCGGCCTGGGGCACGCCCACCTCACGAAGCACGTTGTACGCATCAACGTGCGAGGTGCGCTCCTGGTCCGTGTCCTCGTGACGCAGATGCAGCTCCACCGGCACGTTACGGCACACGGCAAGCTCGAGCTGGCGCGCCATGCAGTCAATCTGCACGTTATGGGGTGCCGGCGCGATATCGTCGTCATAGTCCATGTGGTAGTCCAGGCCAATTTCGCCGATACCGGCGCACAAAGGGTCATCGAGCGCGGCAACGACCTGCGCGTGAATGTCGTCGGTATAATCCGGCGCGCCATAGGGGTGAACGCCAGCGAGATACTTGATCTGCGGAATTTCCCGCATCGGCAAAATCTCGCGCACGAGCCAGTCACTATAGTCCGTCACGCTGCGCTTGTCGGCGATGGGGTCGAACATCGTCACCAGCAGGTCGACGCCCGCGGCTTTGGCGCGCACGAGCGTCTCGGGCACTTCTTTGCCCCAGAACGAAAGCAGATGCGCATGCGTGTCGGCAAGCGGTGCCAAGGGCACGGGACAAGCAACAGTCTTCTTTTTCTTAGTAAACGTCACGCGCTCGGCATCAGGCATCATGGATTAGCTCCTGGGCCAGACGGATAAAGTCGGCAACGTCAAGCGTCTCGGCGCGCGTGGTGGGCGCGATATCGCAAGCCACAAAGGCGGCATCGAGCACGTCCTTGGCAAAACCGTTGGCGCTCATGGAATTGCGGATGGTCTTGCGACGCTGAGCAAATGCAGCATCAATCACGCGGGCCACAAATTCGCGATCGAGTCCTTCGGGCACCACGCCGTCAACACGATCGATACGCACGACGGCCGAGTCCACGTGCGGCGCCGGCATAAAGCAACGCGGCGGCACCTCAAAGCGACCCGTCACCTGCGCATACAGGCCGAGCTTTGCCGTATAGCCGCCATAGGTCTTGTTACCCGGCACCGCGGCAATGCGATCGGCAACCTCCTTTTGCACCATGACGACGGCACGCTTGAGCGCCGGCATCGTCTGGAAAAATTGCAAAATGATCGTCGCCGCCACGTTATAGGGCAAGTTCGCGACAAATACCGTGGGCTCACCGCCGGCGGCCTGCTCAATCTGCTCCGGGCCCACCTTAAGTGCGTCGCCCATGATAAAGCGGAAGTTGGCATAGTCGGCGGCGTGGGCGTCGAGCACCGGTTCGAGCTCGGGATCGGCCTCAATGGACGTAACGCACGCCGCTTCCTGCAGCAACGCAAGTGTCAACGTACCGCAACCCGGACCCACCTCGAGTACGCGCTCGTCACCTGCAAGCTCGGCAAGCTCGCAGATACGCTCGATCACATGATTGTCGACTAGAAAGTTCTGGCCCAGGCGATGCTTGGTCGCAAGGCCAAACTCCTCCAGCAGCTCCCTGGTGGCCGTGGGGTTTGCCAAAGGCGAAGTTGTCATGGTTGCCTCCTTAGCATGATGGCGGCGTCTTGAAACAAAAGGGCATGGACCGTGGCGGCCATGCCCTTACAGCTAAACAGCAAATTGCCGATATGGCGCTCGCGCGGTCTCTACGCCAGACGCGGGAACAGCGGGTCGCCCTTCTCGACGGGCTGACCGCCGGCAAGCAAGCCCCAAGTACAAATGCCCTTGAGGTCGTCGCTCGCGGCCTCGTCCTCGCAGGACAGGCGGCGCAGGGCCTCGGCAGAAGTCTGGGGCATGAGCGGCATCAGCAGGTGAGCGGCAATGCGGATGGCCTCGAGCAGGTTGTAGATCACAAATGCCAGCTCGTCAGCCTTGGCCTCGTCCTTGGCGAGTGCCCAAGGCTCGGAGTCCTCGATGTAGTGGTTGGCGGCGTGGATAAGCTCCATGACCTCGTCCTTGGCTCCACCGTAATCGAGCACGTCCATCTTGGCCATGTAGCGCTCGACCAAACCGTCGGCGATCTTTGCCAGCGGGTTGTCGAACGCATCGAACGATGCGGGCTTGGCGGGCGCGCAGCCATCAAAGTACTTGCCGCTCATGTTGAGCGAACGCGAGATGAGGTTGCCCCAGCTGTTGGCCAGGTCGGCGTTGTAGACCTGCTCCATGCGATCGAAGCTGATGGCACCGTCGGTGCCGGGGACCACGTCGGTCATGAAGTAGTAGCGATAGCCCTCGACGCCCAGCATGTCGATAACGTCCTGCGGAGCGATGGCGTTGCCGCGGCTCTTGGACATCTTCTCGGCCTTGCCGGTCTCGGCATTGCGCACGGTCAGGAAGCCATGGGCAAAGACGTGCTCGGGCAGGGCCTCGCCGATGGCCATGAGCATGGCGGGCCAAATGACGCAGTGGAAGCGGATGATGTCCTTACCCACGATGTGGAACTGCGCGGGCCAGCGATAGGCCAGCTCGGCACGCGCCTCGTCGGTGTCGACACCGTAGCCGACGGCCGTCATATAGTTGAGCAGCGCGTCGAACCATACATAGGTCACATGGCCCTCGTCAAACGGAACCTGGATGCCCCAGTCAAAGCTCGTGCGGCTCACGGAAAGGTCGTTGAGGCCGCCCTCGACAAAGCTGCGTACCTCGTTCATACGGAACGCGGGCTCGACAAAGTCAGGATGCTCGTCATAGAGCTTGAGCAGCTTGTCCTGGAAGGCGGAAAGCTTAAAGAAGTAGGACTCCTCCTGCACGCGCTCAAGCGGACGGTGACAGTCGGGGCACAGGTGCTGGCCGACGCTGCCGTACTCCTCGTCGCCCTTCTGGACCTGCGTATCGGTGAAGTAGGTCTCGTCAGGCACGCAATACCAACCGTCGTAGCTGCCCTTATACAGGTAGCCGGACTCCTTCATGCGCTCCCACAGGTACTGCACGGCATGATGCTGGCGCGGCTCGGTGGTGCGGATGAAGTCGTCGTTGGAGATCTCGAGCTTGCTCCAAAGCTCCTTGAAGTGCGGGGCCTGGCTGTCGGTCCACTCCTGCGGCGTCATGCCATGCTTGGCTGCGGCCTCGGCGACCTTCTCGCCGTGCTCGTCCATGCCGGTCAGGAACTTGACGTTATAGCCGGCGGAGCGACGATAACGGGCCTGAACGTCGGCGATGATGGTGGAATAAGCCGTGCCCAGGTGCGGATCGGCGTTGACGTAGTAGATGGGCGTCGTGATAAAGAACGAAGGCTTGCTTTGATCCATGGGGTTTGTCCTCCAGAAAAACGTTGCATACAGAGGATGATTCTAGCGCAAGGGCTGGATATCCTCCATCTATTGCATATCGAGCACCATGGCATAGACATCGCGCTTGCGGCGCGAATACTTCTGAGACAGGCGCTTGGCCACCGCAGACGCGGGCTCCCCCTCCTCGAGCGCGGCGCGGATATCCTCGCGCAGGGCCTCGTCGGGATCCGCTGCCGCGGCGCCAACCGGCACGATACCGGCCTCCTCATCCTCACTCGGCGGCGCGATGACCAGCGCAATCTCGCCCTTTACCTCGCCGCGAGCACGCAGCTCCTCGGCAAGCTGGGCAGCGGGCCCGCGCAAGACCTCCTCGTGCAGCTTGGTGAGTTCGCGGCAGACGGCAACCTCACGCTGGGGAAAGACCTCCACCACGGCCTCGAGCGTCGCCACGATGCGATGTGGAGACTCGTAGAAGATGAGTGCGCCGGGCACCACGGCAAGGCGCTGCAAACGGCGCACGCGGTCGCCGTGCTTTCGGCCCAAAAAGCCCTCGAAGAAAAAATGCTCGCAGGGAATACCGGACGAAACGAGCGCCGTGACGCAAGCAGAGGGCCCGGGAATAACTTCGACGGGCACATCGGCCTCACGCGCCGCCTCGACCAGCGCCTGGCCGGGATCGGACACGCTCGGCATGCCGGCGTCCGAGGCAAAGGCGAGGGTCTCCCCCGCCAGCAGGCGGTCGACCAGGCCGGCAGCGCGGCTGGCGATCACATTCTCGTCGCAACGGACAAGCGGCTTGGAAATGCCCAGATGCATCAGCAGCTTTGACGTCACACGCGTGTCTTCGCAGCAGATGGCATCGGCGGCGGCAAAAGCCTCACCAACGCGCGGGGACAGGTCGCCCAGGTTGCCGATGGGCGTGCCGACCACATAGAGTTTGCCCGTATGGGCGCTGTTTTGCGTCATATCAACCTATTCAATCATGCCGCGCTCGAGCGTACCGAGCGCCGCGCGGGCGTCCCATGCTGCAATGCGCTTCTCGGTCTTCCACGTTTGGAAGAACCAACCGGCAGCCGGCGCAAACGAAGCCAGCTGGTTGGCGATGAACACGCGCTCGTAGGCATTGCGGCCCTCGGGCGTAACCGACGAGTTGGCAAAAATCGCCGCACCCGACCATTCGCCCACCAGCACGGGGAACCCAGTCGAAATCGCTTCTTTGAGCTCGCGCTTGTTACGCGAAATCGCCGTCGTCAGCCCGCGAGGGCTCGTGATGTCGAGCGCATACTCGTCGCGGTAATGGTACAGGTGAAGGTCCATGTAGACGTTCTTGTACTTGGCGCCGCGCATAAAATGCTTCCACTCGCCGGGATGCCCCGACGACGAGAAGACGACGATCTTATCCTCGGGCATATACGAACGGACGAGCTCGTAGGCATCGCGATAGAAATTGCGCAGGTAGTGAGCGGGAATGCCATCCGTCATGGTGAAGAGGCTCTTGCGAACGCTCATCTGCGGCGTGTCCAGCAGCTCAATGCCCAGCAGGCTCTCGGCCTCGCCATAGCGATCGGCCAAGCGCTCAAGCACGTCGAGTGCGACATGACGGCCGTTGGTGGACGAATGCCACTCGGCGACAGCCTCCGGCGTGGTGGGTGAATCGTTGGAATCGCCCTGGCCACCGGGCACAGTTGCCAGATCGAGCAGCACGCGGATGTCGTACTTGGCAGCCCACTCAATCGCGCGGTCGATGTAATCGACAACCGATATGTAGGAGGCATCGGACTCCTGTGAGCCAAAGGCATACCAGGGCACCGGCAGACGCACGGCATTGAGACCGATCTGCGCCATGCGACGAAAATCGTCCTCGCTCACAAACGTCTCGTAATGGCGGCGCATGCGCTCGTTATAGGCGGCGGTACCCATGGCCTCCTGTAGCTCGGCCGCGTTGGATGCACCGGTCGCCGCGTACAGCGACGGGGTCACCCAAGGCTCGGGAATAAACCAGCCAGAGAGATTAACGCCGAGTATCCTCTCCATCACTGCCCCCTTCGGATCATGCAGGTCGAACCCGCATCGTATTGCATAGGATAAGTATCGTTTTGAGTATACCCGCGTGTGCGGACAGGCGACCGAACGGTCTGTAAAGTGACGCGAAAGTGGGAGGAATGTCTGGGGCGAGCGGGGTCAAGATGACGTACCGAGATGCGCACACACGCCGAGGGCAGGCGCCGGAAAGCGCATTCCATTCTTTCGCTCAATAATGGGATGCGCTTTCCGCGGGTCCACATAAAAGAAAAGGACCCCTTTGCAGAGGTCCTAGTCAATTCAAGGTGGCGGGGAAGGGAATCGAACCCCTGACACGAGGATTTTCAGTCCTCTGCTCTACCAACTGAGCTACCCAGCCATTTGAGGTGTGCCTTGTTTCAAGGCTTGATTAGTATAACCAAGGACGCGCTCCGGTCAACCGAGAATTTGAAAAAAGTTTTTGAGCACGGCGTCAGCCACAAGTCCGACCCTATAGAACAGCACGTTAGAGACATCAACCGGCCGCAAGAAGTTTTTCGCTCAGGGCCTTCAAGCCTGCGCTCGTTGCAAGACAGTAGGCGATACAAGGATTGAAGGGCGTTCCAGTACCGCCCAGGCACCGGGGCAGGAACACATGCGCCAAGGACGGACGTTTTCGTAGCACGCGAGGATGCTGCCGTTTCGATCGATAAAGGCAATGTCGATGGGATAGGCCATAAAGCAGGTGTGGACCGAAGAGCAGCGTGGAAACGCCATGACGAGCGGCAACCCGTTGGCGGCAATCGGCGACCGTCCCAGCATGCCACGCAGGCGCACGGCAAACGACTCCGCCACCACAAACTCCGCAGGCGTCCAACCCAGCCTGCTGAGCGCCCGCGCGTAGGCAATATAGGATGAGACCGCGTTCACGTGACCACCCCCGGACGCCACGGGTCGACTGTCACTGCGCGCTCGTGCGACAACTGTGCCGGTGCCCCCAGCGAAACGCCGGCGATACTGAGCGAGCTCGGCCACGGCTCGTAGCGCATGGTGCAGGTATAGGTCCTAAGCGTGCCGGAGAGCGAAAGCAAACCGCCATCCGATGTCGTCGCACCCTGCTCGCTCGAGACCTCAATCTGCAAGTCATAGCCTTCCATGGCATGTTGGATCTGAGCCTGAACGGTCGCGGAGGCATCGATGGAGCTGTCGTCGCCCTCCCCGCTCGGAGCCACGGCGTGCGCCAGCACAATATCGGGCACCACGCGGTCGAAGCGTGCGACCGCGTCGGCAAAGACCATGACGTTGTACACGATGAGCGCCAGAACCAGCAGGACGGGCGTGACCACGGCCATCTCGACCGTCGCCTGGGCGCATTCCTCGCGCAGGCGCTTGCGGATGTCCATTACGACCCACCGCCCAAGGCACCCGCCAGCGTGGCAACATCGACGGTAAGCGGGATGGAACCGCCGCCGGGTAGCGGAATCTCCGCTAGCGTGAACACCGCGCCGCTGATGGTGCGCTCGACTTGATATTCCAGCGCCTCGCAAAGCGCCTTGGGGTCTGTCACGCCCAGCGGAATACTTCGTAGCTTGTCCTGCGCATTAGAAAGACCTGTGATGTCAGACCCCGGGCTCTTGATGACGTTGGCGGTGTCGGTCAGTACCGGCTTTCGTAGGCGCAAGTCGCACGGCTCCAAGCCCAGCGCCGCCACGGACGCCGAAACGGTATCGCCGAGCCACGACGCAATGGAGCCCAACGCACCGCTGCCCCCTCCCAGGCCATCGATCATCTCGCCCATGAGCTCGTCAGCCGAGCCTTGGATGTCTCCGTATCCCACAAGCAGCCGTCCCCAAACATCCATGACGCCATCGAGTACACCGGCAACACCGCCCGAACGCTCCTCCAACGTCGAGAAAAACCGCGAGAGAACGTTGTTCTGCGCCGTCGCGTCATCGGGTGCCAGCACCGCAGCAGAGATAGCACCGCGCTCGCCAAGCCTGACCGCCGCGTTAAACGAAGAGCTGAGCTCATCGGGGCTCGAAATGGCACCCGAAACCGCAAAGGCGACCACGCCATTGCGACCGGGCGGAGCGATACGCGGACGCTCGCCCGAAAGCGCTTTAATGGCCTCGTCAAACGCATTGCCCGCACGGTCAGCCTCGTCCTCGGTCTGGCGCATGAGCTCGAGCTCTTTGTTGCGGCATTCGACGTAGTCTTCCAGAGCGCCTTTGAACTCATCAAAGTGGTACTCGAAGCCGTTTTCGATAGAAGTCGAAGGAGCCGCAACGGCGCCGAGCGACGAAACACCAAAATGGCATCTGTTGCATTTGTCCTGCCCGTCATAAGCAGCGACCGAGGCTAGCCCGCCTGGCGTCCCTTTCTTATAGTTGGGGCAGCTCGTTCCATAATGCAGATACGTTTTGCCATCGTTGGTACTAGTTGGCCACGCCGCATCGGTATAGAGTTCCGTCGCTCGCACCTCGTCAGTGTTGCACGGCAACAACGGAATATAGGAAGTGGTCCGGTCTCCGTCTTCGGTTATATATGCGCGATTGACCTCTGCGCTCGCATAGGTATAGAACGCCTTGCGCGCCGCCGACTCCGCCTTCGTCTCGACGCTTGAGCCTTGAGGCGCCTCGTTTGCAAGGCGCAAGCGGTAATAGGCCTTCGCGCGATCGAGCGCCACTTGCGGCTCCCATGTGACGCTCGAGGCATAGTGCGGATTCTCAATATCCGAAAGCTTCGCCAAACTCCTCGCGCGTTCCCACATGCATGAGCAACTGCCGACCGAAGCCGGATCCGACCCGCCGCAATCCGCAAGCCAGGCGCGCTCTTTTGCTTTCGCCGTCTCCTCCGAGGCCTTCTGCAGCTCATCTGCTGCGCGTTCCAGATCTTTCGATGTGTCTTTAATGACATCGGTCGAGATCTCGGACCCCTCGAGCGCAACGAAATCCGACTCGGACGTCCTGGGCACGGCAAGCGCCGTACCGGTATAGGTCGCACCCTCGGTATCCTGCGCCGACACGGCCTGCGTAGCTCGCGCGGCAACCAGATACGGTAGAGCCGTCTCGATTTTCTGCAGGCCCTTGGAGGCGCTTTTGGCAAACTTATTGCGCGTTTTAATGATCTCGATCCCCGTGTCGACCATATCGCCCGCGGCAAGCTCGGCACCCGGAATAAGGATGGCGACCAAGCCGGTGCCGATCGTGGCAAACCCCGCTAGGCCCAAGCTCAATATGCTCGCATCCACCACTGTCGCAGCCGTATGGTAGGACGCCACCACATTGGCGCCTGCCAGCGCGCCGCTATCGGCAGCCGCCTGGGTGTCCCCCGCGCGCGACATGCTCCATATCGCCGCCGCCGACGAAAACAGCAACGTGAGCACCACCAAGATGACCACCGCAGAGGAGAGCGTGGTATAGGCACCGTCTTCGATAAACAGGTCGATCCCAGCTCGACCCATAAAGCCGCCTCGCTTGCAGCGAGCATGCGGTCGGCAACGGCCCGCAAGCCCCCTCGTCACCTTCAACAGGCAGCGCTTAATCCCATGCAGCAATCCATGAATCATAATCTCCCTCCAGCCACTCGGGACGCGATCGATACGAGACGTCGACCTTAAGCTCGACATAGCCGTTTTGGCCTGCGCTACCCATAGCCTGCGCAAACGCACCGATCACGGGCAGCGGTTTAACCTCGCCGGTTACGGAAACGGACGAGACGCCGCCCGCATCGGCCCGACCAAGCTCGATATCCCACGACAGGGGCCCGCCGGCATGGAAAATCGAAACGTCGGGAACCGCGGCAAGACGGCGGCGGGCAAACTCCTTAATATCCTCGTCATCCCCCATCGTCGTCGTGGTCATGAGCCGCGCGGTCTCGGCGGCGGCAGACTCCATGACCGCGCGTGTATAGAGCAGGCACACCGGCTGCAGCGCCAACAGGACGAGCGTCAGAAACGTCGGCAGTAGGAATGCCGCCTCGACCGTAGACTGAGCCCGGTCCTCGCGCGCAACATCAATACAGCACGATGTCCTTAGCACCCGCAGCAGCGTCGACAACCGATGTCGAGGTGACGCCGTGAGATGCCGTCCGCTCGACCAGCGCCGCCAAGCGCCCATCGGCACCGGCACGCCAAAGCCCTGCGATCGCCAGCACGATGGAAAGCAGTGCCACCGTGACGATGGCGTATTCGACCGTTGCCTGGGCAGATTCCTCGCGCAGGACATAATGCATTTCACGACCCCTCCTTTGAGTTCGTTGTCTGTGGGGTCAGGCGGACCACGCGCAGGCAACACGAAGTATCACCAGCATCCGCGGCAACCGTCACCATATCGACCCAGCCGCGTCCGTCACGCACGATGGCGCCCCACACGTTGCCCTTGATGTCGAGATAGCCGCTCAGAGCAAGTTGCGCCGTGGGCACCTCGCGATAGGCACGCAGCATATCCGCCGCCGCCTCGGTCATCGGTCGGCACTCGGACCATGCGAGACGAACAGCGACGGCATTGTTTGCAGATGAACCCGTTGCAGCGTCCGCTCGCTCGTCGAGTGCTTGCAAGAACGTTTGCGCCGTGACGGCGGCATTCGCATCGGCCGCGTCTCGCGCATCGTCTATTTGAGACGCCGCAGCCGAACCCGATCCCGCATCCGCGGCAGCCCCTAAACGTTGTTGCCGTGCTGCGTTAAGCCCCCAAACCGCCACTGCCACTGCCACGACCGCACAGGCGAGCACCAGCAACGCGCCGACGGGACGGGCGCCCTCTACAGGCTGTTGATGCCCTCGCTGATAGCGCTCCATAAATCTTGGACCTTGCCCTTAAATGCGACGATGGCAATGATGGCAATCACCACGAGCACACCGACTAGGATGGCGTACTCGGTGGTGCCCTGCGCGCTCTCTTCCCGCAGCAGTTCTTCGGCACGCTGGCGAGCGTGAATTGACTGGCAAAACGCCAAGCTCCAGACCTTGTCAACAACGTCAGTCATCGTATTCATGTATTCCTCCCTACATCATCCCGCCTGCTCCCAGCAGCGGGCCCAATATG
>CABQKL010000065.1 GCA_902464645.1 uncultured Collinsella sp. | reverse complement strand
GCAGCGGGTGGTCCGAGACATAGATGCCCAGAACCTCCTTCTCCTGGCTCAGCTTAAGGTGGCGGTCCCATTCCTGGCCATCCGGATCGGGCACACTCACCTCAAAGCCCGAGCCCTCAACGTCGCCAAACATATCGAAGAACGACGTCTGGCCGCTCGCACGATCCTTCTGGCGCTTCACGGCGGCATCGATGATGTTCTCGGGGTTGTTCTTGTCCACGAAGTGCATCATCTGGCGACGCGGATACCCCGTGGAGTCGAAAGCACCTGCCTTGATGAGCGATTCGATCACGCGACGGTTGGCCTGGCTCGAGTCCACGCGCTCGACAAAGTCGTGCAGTGTCTTAAACGGGCCGCCCGCCTCGCGCTCGGCGATAATCGCCTGCGCCACGCCGGTGCCCACGCCGCGAATGCCGGCCAAACCAAAGCGCACGCCTTCCTTGGTAGCCGTGAACTCGGTACCGGACTCGTTAACATCTGGCGACAGCACGGGGATGCCGTCGTGACGGCACGCCGAGACGTAGTGAACGATCTTGTCGGTCTTGCCCGTGTAGGACGTCAGAACGGCCGCCATGTACTCGTGCGGATAGTGCGCCTTAAGCCATGCCGTCTGCATAACCAGGATGGCGTAGCCGGCGGAGTGCGACTTGTTAAAGGCGTAAGATGCGAACTCGAGAACATCGTCCCAAATCTTCTGGGCGACCTCGCGCGTGTAGTTATTCTTGATGGCGCCGTTCATCCAGTGGTCGTAGGTGGTCTCGTCCGAGCCATCCTCCCAGTGGAGCACCGTCGACGTGAGCAGCTTGATCTTTTTCTTAGCCACGGGCTTACGGATACGCGAGTCCGATTCGCCCTTGGAGAAGCCGCACATCTCGACAGAGATGAGCATAACCTGCTCCTGGTAGACCATGGTGCCGTAGGTTTCGCCCAGGATGTCGTCCAGGCGGTCGTCGTAGGAGACGGCCGGCTCCTTGCCGTTCATACGGTTGATGTAGGACGAAACCATGCCGGCGCCCAGCGGGCCCGGGCGGTATAGAGCGATCAATGCCACGACATGCTTGTACTCGGTGGGCTTCATGTTCTTGATCGTGGCCGTCATGCCGGCGGACTCGACCTGGAAGACGCCGGCGGTGTGACCGGAGCCCATGAGCTTAAAGATCTCGGGGTCGTCAAAGGGAATCTCTTCCTCTTTGATGTCGATGCCGAAATTCTTTTTGATGTTTGCCTTAGCCTTAGAGATAACCGTCAGCGTGCGCAGGCCCAAGAAGTCCATCTTGAGCAGGCCCATGTCGGCAACGGTATGGCCCTCGTACTGGGTAATCTCAACGCCGCCCTTGGTATCGAGCTTGGTGGGCACATGCTCGTTGACGGGGTCGCGGCAGATCAGAACGGCGCACGCGTGCACGCCCTCGCCACGGGTGAGGCCCTCAATCGAGAGCGCCGTGTCGATGATGCGGCGGGCGTCGTCGTCCTTTTTATAGGCCTCGGCAAAGTCGGGGTTAAACAGATCCTCTTTGCCGGGTTGTTTTTCGAGTACCTGCTTGAGCTTGACCTTGGGGTCGCTCGAGACCATCTTGGACAGGCGCTGGCCCATGTAGACCGGGTAGTCCAGAACGCGCGCGGCATCGTTGATGGCCTGCTTGGCCTTGATGGTCGAGTAGGTGATAACGTGGGTGACCTTCTCGGGGCCGTAGAGCTGGCGAACGTGCTCCACGACCTCGAGGCGCCGCTCATCGTCGAAGTCCATATCGATATCGGGCATCTCGGTACGCTGCGGGGACAGGAACCTCTCGAACATCAGGCCGTTCTCGAGCGGGTCGAACGCGGTGATGTTCATGGCGTAGGCGACGATAGCGCCGGCGGCCGAGCCACGGCCGGGGCCGACGCCGATGCCGTTGTCCTTGGCCCATTGCACGTACTCGGCAACTATCAAGAAGTAGGCAGCAAAGCCCTTGTCGCAGATGACCTTGTATTCGTACTCAAAGCGCTCTTTGATGTTGACGCCACCGATTTCGCGTGTGGCCCAGTCATCGCCATAGTGTTGGCGCAGGCCCTTCTCGCACTCGCGGCGGAACTGGCTCTCGTGCGTCTCGCCGGGGTCGAGCAACGGGAAGCGCGGCAGGATGATGGAGTCCCAGTCCAGCTCCACGTAGCACTTGTCGGCGATCTCGAGCGTGTTGTCGCAGGCCTCGGGGCAATACGGGAACATCGCCCGCATCTCCTCCTCGGTCTTCATGTAAAACTCCGAGCCGGTCATGCGCATGCGGTTGGGGTCGTCGACCTTGGCGTTCATGCCGATGCACATGATGACGTCCTGTACGGGCGCGTCCTCGCGGCGCAGGTAGTGGAAGTCGTTGGTGGCGATGACCTTGACACCCACCTGTTTGGCAATGTCGATGAGCGTGCGGTCCATCTGCTCGTCGGTCAGGCCGTTGTCGGTGGTAATGCCGTGTTCCTGGATCTCGATGTAAAAGTCGCCAGGGTCGAAGGTGTCGCGGAAGGTCTCGGCCCACTTGATGGCGCCCTCCATGTCACCGCGGTCGATGTATTTGGGAATGATGCCCGCGATGCAGGCGCTCGTGCAGATCATGCCCTTGGCATGGCGACGCAGGTTGTCGAGCGTCACGCGCGGCTTGTAGTAAAAGCCCTGCACAGCGGCCTCGGAGACCGTCTGCATCAGGTTGACGTAGCCCTCCTGGTCCTTGGCCAGAAGAATCATGTGGTAGAGCTCGGGCTTATGGTCGCGGGCGAGCGTCTCGTCCGGCGTAAAGTAGACCTCGCAGCCAAAGATGGGTTTGATGACCAGGGGCGGCTTGAGCTCGTCGATGTTGCCCTTCTCGTCCCACATGGCCATGTCCTTCACATACTGGGCATGCTCGCGCGGGCTTTCCTCGGGATCGGGCTCCACCAGCTCGTCGCGGCGGTCCTTTTCCAAGAAGGCCTTGTCGTGACTCCAGGTTTTGTACTCGGGCGTGTTGTGGTTAACGGCGTCGCAGGCCAGCGCCAGGTCGGGCACGCCATACATGTAGCCGTGGTCGGTAATGGCGACGGCGGGCATGCCCAGCTCAACGGCACGGTTGACCATATCCTGGATACGGGTTGCGCCGTCGAGCATGGAGAAAACAGTGTGATTGTGCAGATGGACGAATGCCATGTAATGAGCTCCGATGCGGGTTCGTGATCTTAGGGTTACGATTCTACCGCACAGCGCGGACGGCACCCGAACCTAGCCCAAACCCACACGGCTCCTCTTGCAGTTGCGGTGAAATGCGGACTGTTTGGCGGCTTTTTTGACCAAAACAGTCCGTATTCCACCGCAAGTTATCTGAGGACTAGAGGTTGTAGGTGACCACTTGAGGTTCGGCGGGATTGACGAAGATGGTTGGATTCGCCCGCTCCACGCGAACGAACTTGACGGTCACGACCTCAAAGCCCGCCTTGTGCAGAACGTCGGCGTAAACGCGCGCCTGCAAGGCGTGTTTCTCGAGCAGCTGCTCCGGCGTCTCATCCGGCGTGCCGCCCGTCTTGTAGTCGATGACCAGTGCGCACGACGGATCGGCCGGGTCGGTGGCCAGTGCATCGATGGCGCCCTCGGCATATGCACCGTAGCGGGCAATGTCCTCGTCTTCGCAACCCAGCGAGAAGAACGGTACCTCGGCACGAACGCACGGCCAGGCAAGCAGCTCGGCACGGACCGCCGACTTGAGCCAGCGATCCAGAGCGACATCGAAGCGCTCGCGCTGTTCCGGCGTCAGGTGCCACAGGCGAGCCAGGGCCTCGGCACGCTCAGCGGGCAGCGCATCGGCACCCATCTCGATGAGCCACTGGCAGGCAGCGTGGAAGGCCGAGCCCAGCGCCATGGGGTTGCCAACGGGCTCGACGGCGGCCACGTCTGCATCCGTCATCTCGGAACCATCCGACTCCGCATCATCGCCGGACTCGTCCATGGGAACACGAGCCTCGGCGGCACGGTCTTCCGCCTCGGCATGGAGCGCCGCGGCGATTGACGAGTAGCTATACGAATCACGCATCGGATACGGACAGACACCCATGCGCACGCCCGCTGCCTGGGGATACACGAGCTCAAACGCATCGGGCTCGGGGTCGGCAGGACCGGGGACGATTGTACTGGCCGAATCGTCGGCAGTATCTGTATCGACATCGCCACGAACAAGCCTGCCCTCGACATCCAGCGAAGCGTTGGCCTCAAACGCCTGCTCGCCAAACGTAAAGTCCGTCAGCGAAATGAGCTCGTAGTCGCCCGGTTGGGAGTTGTCGAACACCAGGCGGTCGCTATCGAGCTGCGGCATGTCCAGACTGTCGGTCGGCAGGATGCGGCGCAGCACGTCGTAGGTCAGATCGGTCTCGACGTCGAAGGTCGGCGCCGTCACTTTGCCGCGGCTCACGCCGACGTCCATCGCCAAAATGACCAGCTCGCGCGCTCGCGTCATGGCGACATAGAGCAGACGAGCCCGTTCCTCGAGCGAAAGCTGCAGGTCGTCGTTGCGCAGGCGGGCAAATGCCTCGGCGGGAGAGCCCGTCGCGCATACGTCCTCCATAAGCTCTGGCGGCAGCCACAGCGACGTGCCCTTGCCCTTAAACGCGTGTTCAAACTGCTTTTTGACGTCATCGCCCTTCACGAAGGTTCCGTCGGCAAGCTTAACGCCATCGAAGCGCGCCGGCAGCGCCACGACTTGCGCTCCGCCCCCGACGCGACCCATCTGTGCCGCACCGGACGATTTGCGCACGCCAAAACACTCGGCAACCGCCACGACCGGATACTCCAGGCCCTTGGACGCATGCACGGTCATGATGCGCACCGCGCCGTCGCCCTCCTCGTTGAGGGCGCCCGGGGCCTCCTTGCCCGCCAAGAAGCGGTCGAAGGCGAGCGCGATGGAGCGCGGAGAATTGCCGAGCTCGGCCTCTGCCTCGGCCACGGCGTCGAGCGCCTTGAGCACGTTGGCGGCAATGGCCTTGCCCTCGGGGCCGCGCTGCGCCAGACGCACGAACCAGCCGGAGGCATTGACCACATCGCGCGCGATGGCGGCGAACGAATCTCGTCCCACGCGACGAAGCGCGTAGCGCAGCACCTCGCGGGCACGCGTCACGAGCGGCAGGCTCTGCAAACCCGGCACATCGGAATCGCTCATGATGCCCACATCGATATTGCGGCGCGACGTCTCGCCCGTCTGCTCGTCGAGCTTGGTCGCCAGCGCCAGGAACTCCTGGGCGCCGAGTGCAAACATCGGCGAGGCCAGCAACGGCATAAGGCCTTGGGCCGTATCGGCCGGATTGGCGAGCGCGAAGACCAGGGCACGCACCGTCTGCACCTCGGCCGCCTGGGCAAAGACCGAGCCGCCTGCGATGACGCAGTCGAGTCCTTGGTCGCGGAAGGCCTGCGCGTAGACGTCGGCATTGGTCATGCGACCCAGCAGCAGCACCATGCCGCCCTGGGGCTGGCCGGCATCGGCAAGCGCATGGAATCGCTCGGCGATCGCACGGGCCTTGGCCTGCGTGCGCTCCTGCATACTGCCGCCGGCAACGAACAGCGCCTGGCGGCGCGAAGCCTTTGCCTTGAGCTTGTCCTTGCGTTTGTCGCTCGGTTCAAGATCCAAGAACCCCTGCATCAAACCACCGGTGTCGCCGTCAAAGACGCGCGCCACATAGCGCAGCACCTCGTCGTGGCTGCGGAAGTTGCGCACGAGTTTGACGAGCTCGCCGGCGGGAGCATCGGACGTGGTGACCGTCTCGGACGCCGTCGTCGAACCCACCTTGCGCTCCTGGCGGCGAAACACCTCGACCTCGGCACCACGGAAGCGATAGATCGACTGCTGCGCATCGCCCACCGTGCACAGCGCGCGCTCGCCCGCACCCGTCAAATAGCGAATCAGATCGACCTGCATCTGGTCGGTATCTTGGAACTCGTCGATCATGACCATCTTAAAGCGGCCCTCATAGGCAGCTCGAATAGCCGGGTAGTCGCGCAGCGCCTCGTACGCCATGCGCAGCAGGTCATTGTTATCGAGCGCGGACTGGTCGGCCTTGAGCGCACGGTACTCCGCCTCTACGGCACGGGCAAGCCCCACCAGCGCATCGAGCGCCGGGCCGCCGCAGGCAAGCACGATATTGATAAACGCATCGGCGGCCTCGGCCTTGAGTAGCTCCACCTGCTCCTTAGGAAACGCCTTGCTCGCCCGAGGCATACTGCACGACATCATGAGTCGCGCCGCATCCTCCATGGTTTTGCCGCTCGCCTCAAACGCGTCGATGGCGTCGAGTGCCACCTGCGCTTTCTCGGTCGTGGCCTTGCTTGCGCCCAGCGCCGCACGATAGGCATCGGCAAGCGCCGAGGTGTCGGCCTGGCCGCGCGCCACGCACACATCGTCCATGCCGCCCGGAAGCTGGCTCGATAGCTCCAGCAAGTCGCGCACCAGGCCTTTGATGGTGGTACCGGCGCCAAACGTCCCGCCCTCGCCCGCCATGGGATACCAGGCGTAGAGGGCCTTAAGCGAAGTGGCGAGCTCGGGCGCGGCATCGGGCGCCGTCGCGCGCCCCAGCACATGCTCGACAGCCTGATCCATAAGCTCATCGGTATCGGTGAGCACCGTGAACTCAGGATCGATGCCCAGCTCCAGCGCGTGCGCGCGCAGGATACGCGAGCACATGCCGTGGATGGTCGAGATCCAAGCGTCGTCGACCGTCAGGGCCTCCTCGTCCATGCCCTCTTCGATAAGCGCACAGCGCACGCGGTCGCGAATCTCGGCCGCGGCGTCTTTGGTAAAGGTAATGGCGAGCACCTGGTCCAGATGCTCGACAAACGGACCGGATTCGGGCGAGAGCGCATAGACGATGCGGCGCGTGAGGGTAAAGGTCTTGCCCGAGCCGGCACCCGCCGAGACAAACAGCGGGCGGTCGAGCGTTTTGACGACTTGCAGCTGTTGCGGCATCAAGGTCGAAAGATCCATGGTCTACACGTCCCTCCTTACAAACGTTCCTTCGTGGTTATACGAGCAGCGCGCATGCGCGGCCTGAGCCGACGTTGGGTCGACAGCGGCAACGTTGCCCGCCTCGAGCTCGCGCAGGCGCTCGGCAATGCCGGTCTCCACGCGGTCGAGCAGCGCATCGAAGTCCATGTTGCCGCCCTCGCCCGGAAAGCCCTTCTTGAGGCCCGGAATGCGGCCGTCGCCGCGCTCTTCCTCGAGCAACTCGGCACTTGCGGCACCACGCAGTGCGGGCTTGCCGCCCTTGGTCGAAAAATAGAGCGCTGCGCGGGTATCTAGGCCCAGTGCCCGACGCATGGCCTGCGCGTAGATGAGTGTCTGGGTATGGGGCGGCAGCCAGCGCGGGTCGTCGATGGGGGCCTCGCCCGACTCCTCGTCGCGCACCGTGGGGTCGGCGAGCTTAAACTCCTCGACACCCGAACGATGCTTGTAGTCAATCACCACGGCGCGATTCTCGGCATCCACGTCAACGCGGTCGATGCGCCCACCGAGCGGCCAACCGGCATACTCGACCTGGAGCTCGTTGAACGCAAACTCCAGATAGCGCGGCGCGAAGGGCGCGAGCGCCTCGGACTCGTAGGCTAGCACGCCCTCCAGCTGCGGCAAAATCTCGGCCACCTGCCGCTCCTCCACCGGGGAGAGCGGCACCAGCGGGCCCTCGGTACCGCGCTTGCCGGCATGCTCGGCCAAGGTCTCGTCAAAGACCTCGCGCAGCAGTTCCTGCGCGCGCGGCAGATTCATGGGCGTCACGCGCTCCATGCCCTCCTGCGGAAGACGCGCATGCAAGTGCTCCAGCACGTCGTGGACGAAGTTGCCCTTCTCCATGTTGCCAAAATCCGCGTCGATAGACTGGGGCTTGACGCGATACGAGACAAACCAGCACAGCGGGCAGGTGGAATAGGCCTCGATCTGCGAGGCGGACGTCAGGCGCGGCACGAGCGGCGCGTCCTCGCCCTCGCCATCGCGACGGCGCAGGACCAAATACGGCACGGCCTCGGCACTCAGATGCTGAGGGGCTTCACAGGTCACGCGCTCGCGCTTGAGACCTTCGCCTGCCGCGGGATCGAAGTCCCTTACGATATCGCCCTCACCCACGCACTTCGCCTTGTCGGCGTCAGCGGCCTTGTCGGCGTCAGCGGCCTTAGCGTCGTCAGCTGCCTTAGCAGCTTCAGCGGCCTCGGCATGCGCCCGCAACTCGGTCCACACGGCAGCCGGATAGCACTCGCGCGCCTGGCGATCGTGCGTCACGCGCGCAAGCGCAACCGGGCCGCGTGCCGCCTGCATCGCGTGGCCAAAGCGCACGCGCAGCAAGGCCGCGGGCTCAAGCGCCACGCCCTCGCGACCAAGGCTCGCCGTCAGCGTGGCCAGCGGCCCCTCCTCGTGTGAGAGCGGATAGCTGTCCAGATCGACATCGGCAAACAGCACGGCATCGTAGCTGCCGGGGCGCAGAGCCGCCGCATCGGCAAGCGAAGCAAAACGAACCTGAGCACGTGGCGCACGGTCAACCTCGTAGGTCTCGTAATCGTAGGCGGTGCTGCGCTTGTCCACCTTGGTGCGAATGCCATCGAGCACGGGCACGGTCGCGGCCTGCGACACGTCGAGTGCGCGGGCGCCATTCATAAGGATGTCGATGGCGTGGCGCAGCAGGGCCACCTCCGCTTGGCGACGGGCTTGGCCATCCAAGCTGCCCAGCGAGCGATCGGGCAACGCCTCGGCAACGGCAAGCATGGCCTTGAGCGCCGTCACGGGCTTGTCACGCCACAGAGCCTGGAACACGTCCGAGACCACACACGGTACGTTCTTAAACCAGTTCTCGTCGCTCGCCGCCTTGCGCGCGCCCCTCACCTGGCCCTGAACGCTCTGCAGCAGGCTCTTAACGCCCGCGGTAGTCTTGCTGCGCGAAAGACGCATATTCTTATCGAAGGTACGGGCATTGACGGCATCAGCGCCCGAAAGCGGACTGTAGATCCAGTCGGTAAGCTCCGGCGCGGGCCACCACTCGGTCTTTGACGCCATGCCCTCATCGGCGGCCTTCATGCGCTCGATCAGGCCGGCAAGCGCCGCAAGCTGCCTGCCCGCAATGGATTGGGAAAACGCCGTGAACTCAGTTGTCTCGGCGGCGATATGACGAGCCGCCAGACGAGAGGCGAGCTCACCGAACAGCCGGGATGCCCGGGCAGAAACGACGAGCACGTGCGCGGGGTCGGCAGGCGTTGCCGTAGCTTTATCGGCCTTGGACTCCTTGTGCGATTTCACCAACTTATCGATGGCGTCCGCATAAGCATGGGCACGGGCATGGGGGCCGGCGACCTCAATAAAGGCAGGCTGAGCGGCGGTCCCGCAAGCGGCATCAGACGCGACGGCGTCCTCCCCCAGCGGCGCGGCCTCAAACAGCACACCGCGGGCATCAAATGCCGTGGCAAGCTCCTCGCGCATCGCCGCCTGCTCGCAGGCAAGCAGCACGACGACCTCTCCCCCATTGTTCGCCACGGCAGACAGCAGCTCGAGCAGGCCGTGCGTAAACGACGTGATACCGCGCACGCATACGGCGCGGGCGCACGCCGGCAGGTTATCGGCCAGGGCACCGGCCATAATGTCAGCTGCCTCGCAGGGCTCGACCATGTCTCGACGGTCCAAACCGCCCGCGTAGGCACGCAAAAGCTCGAACACACGAGCCTCGGCATCGCTTTTTGGCTCAGGCTGGCAATTGTTGCCACGGCATCGCTCGGCCGTCGTCCCCGCCACACCCGGCAGCACATCGCGGGCCATGCGCGCAAGCATGCGCACCGTGCCCTGGCTGCGCGAAAGCGGCTGCAGGTCGGCATCGTCGAGACGCGTGACCATGTCCGAGAACAGCATCTGGCGCTGCAGGTTGTCGACGAAACCGCGCCCGTCGCCCAAAAGCTCCCAAAGCGAGCGAAGCCACGATGTAGGCGTCTTGTAGTCGATACCCAGCGAAATCCCGGCTTCCGCCGCATCATGACGGCACAGGTCGAGCTCGGCAAACGTTGGCGCCAGCAACACGGCACGCCCGTGGCGGGCAATAAGGTCGGTAAGCAGTGCCGACTCGGCATCGCTCAAATCCGTGCCGGCATTGGTGGTATAGATTCGAACAGACATGGTCCTCCGCTCAAACTGTTCGCAATAATCAATGCATCCATCCTACCCGCCCAAGCGGACAGATTTGCCCCACGCCAACAGATTTGATCCCTTGGGGACGGAGGAAAACGGATCATCGAGGGGGTCAGTCTAACCCGGTGATCCGTTTTCCTCCGTCCCCAAGGGATCAAAAAACCGCCCCCGAAGGAGCGGTTTTGTACAAATCGTTTTTTTGGCGCGGCCTATTCGCCATCCTCCAGCTTGATGAGGATCTTGCGGTAGCCACCGTACTCGCCGTTGAGCGCCTTGGATACACGGCTCACCGTGGTGGACGAAGCGCCGGTACGCGCCTGAACCTCGACATAGGGCTCGCCCTCGTCCAGGTAACGCGCGACCTGCAGACGCTGCGATAGATCGCAAATCTCACGCGGCGTGCAGATATCGGTCAAAAACGCTTGGATATCTTTCTCGTCGTCCAAAAGGCTAAATGCGTGGACCAGCTGCTTGACATCAGGCTTGTCAAACATGTTCTCGATATTCATCGATCACCGCCAAACCCGCCAAAAGGCATCGAAGTTGATACTGACATCGGGCATCGTTCACCCGTTCTATGCAATAGGGCAACGCCTGTGGCTTTTGCCCGTAGCAGTGTAGCACACCACCAAACTAAAGCGACAAGACTCTCTGCCAGCGGC
>CABQKL010000064.1 GCA_902464645.1 uncultured Collinsella sp. | reverse complement strand
CGCCCAATCAGGATCTCAACAATGATTTTGTTCAGAGTGGATTGATTAATAAGTTTAATCTTCAATTTGAACTGAGCTGGAAGCTCCTTAAGCGTCTACTCGAGTATGAGGGTGCCACGCTTGCCGCGTCGGGGTCTCCTCGTGCCATCTTGAAGGAGTCCTACCGTTTCTACGACTTTATTGATGAGGCGGCCTGGCTAGATATGCTCAGAGACCGTAACACGAACGTTCATATTTATGACAACAAGCTCGCTCAAGATTTGATTCAGCGCATCTTGAACGTCTATATTCCCGCTTTCTGCCAGTTGCGAGACGGGCTGATGGAGCGATACGGCGAGCTTCTTCTGGTGCCCGACGACCAGTTTGTTTAATTCCTTTAGATTTCGCGGAGGGTTGTTGCCGTTTACCGATGGGTTGTTGTGCAACAAACGGGGAGCTGTAATACTGAATCCATCTTTGCAAACTGCACTTTAACCACACCAATGCAGGGAGGATGTATGCAACCCAAGCATTCCGCGATTGTTGCGGGCCTTACGCTGGCGCTTTCGTTTGGCGCCGTTGCCGCACCCGCAACCGCTATAGCCGAGGAGCCCACGCCGGGCGTTGCCTCGGATGCCACCGATATCGATAAGGGCCTCTACACCCAGCAGTCTTTCTCGGGCGTGCTGAGGTCGGTTCAGGGTGTTTCGTTTGTCAATGTGACCGATGAGATGAAGTACTTTACCAAATACGAGAGCCACGGCAATTACAACCAGGGTTTTTCATATGGCGACGGATACAACGCGCTGGGCTATTACCAGTTCGATCGCCGTTGGTCGCTCATTCCGTTTATGAAGCAGGTCTACAACTACGATTCTGCCAAGTACGGCATGCTTAAGGACGCGATTGACCGCGGTGGCGAGATTTCCAACGGAAGCAACCCCATGTATGCGAATGGCCAGCTCACCGAGCTGGGCCGCATCGCGCAGGAGGCCTTCCTGGGCGCCTATAACACTGACCCCACGGAGTTCTCGGCGCTGCAGGATGCCTATGCGTACAACTCCTACTATGCGGTGACCGAGTCGTGGCTCAAGAACGCTCTGGGCATTGATATTTCCGGTCGCGCCGATTGTGTCAAAGGCATGGTGTGGAGCATCACCAATATGTGCGGTACCGGTGGCTGCCAGGACTTTTTCCGTTGGGCGAATCTTTCCAACGATATGACCGACCGCGAGTTTGTGACCGCGCTTTCGAACAGCGTGGTTGATAACGTGGCGCGCAAGTATTCGAGTCAGCCTCAGTACCATGAGGGATGGAAGAATCGCTATAAAAACGAGCTCAAGGACTGCTTGGTCTATATTGCCGAGGACGAGGCTGCCGCTGAGGAGACGCCTTCGGAGCCCGATCCTGAGCCTAAGCCTGCGCCCGCGCCGGCACCTCACCCGAACAAGGCCCCTGCTGCGCCTGCTGGGCCAACGGTGGAAACCGATAGTGATGCGGACAATGGCGGCGAGACGGGTGCGCCTTCGACTGGTGTTGGTAACAATGGTGCCGGTAATGGCGGGACTGCTTCGGGTGGAACGGAGTCTGCTGGCGGTGCTGGTGATTCGGGCTCTGGTTCAACCGGTGGTTCTGTCTCTGGATCGACTGGCGGCCCCTCCAATGGCTCCACCGATGTTGGCGAGAGCTCTGGCACTGATTCCGACTCGACCGAGGACTCCGATGTCAGTAATTCGTCGACCGAGAACAAGTCCTCCTTTGTCGAGCAGCTTGGCGCCGCGATCGGGTCTTCGATTACGGCTGGCAACAACAGTTGCTCGTCTTCTGGTGAGAACACTTCTGGCGAGGCTCCCGAGTCCAGGACTGATGGCGATGCCGATGCTTCGACCGATGCAGGCGCGAGACAGTCCGATGCCGATGCTCAGAAGGTTGACGACAAGAACGTCACCTCGACCACCACGACGACTACCACGTCCACGACGACCAAGGCCTCGGGTGGCAATATGCCCAAGACGGGCGACCTCATCGTGATGGCGAGCCTTGCCAGTGCGAGCTTGGCTACGCTTGGTGCCACGTCCATTGTGAGTGGTAAACACAAGCTTGATCAGCAGAAGAAGACTGCTGGCCAGGACGGATCCGAGGAGTAAGATCCTGGTCGCCCGATAATCTAAGAACTAGGACGGGGTCCGGTGCGAATGCATCGGGCCCCGTTTTGTTGTGCAACGATTAGTTATGCCCCCTCACACCCCATGTTGCTACCGTTGCCCGAAACGTCTGCATGACGGCATTATTGCGGTTGAGTTGCTCGATACAATGGGCATCGTGCTGCGTTTTAGGGAGAAGTTACGGTGTCTGAACAGGCGATTTACGGCGATACTGCCTACTGTGGCGTAGAGTTGATCAACCGCTCGGGTAACGGGGCGCTACCGGTCGGCGAACATGACTTTGCCGAGGCCATGGATCGATGCGTGCTAGTCGACAAGACGATGTTTATTACCGATGTCTTGGATGCTGATGCTTCCGTTGTGGCGTGTTGTCGGCCCGAAGGCTTTGGCAAGAGCATGAACCTGTCGATGCTTAAGGCTTTTCTGGAGCGACCCGCGGTCGGGCAGGTCGATCGGGGCCTGTTTGCTGGTTCTCAGATTTGGGATGCGGGTGGCGGGCGCTATCGGGATGAGTTTGCCTACTACCCTGTGATATCGCTGGACTTTTCTGGCGCCGCGAAGTGTGGTGCCAACGTCGATGGCGTCGTGCGTGACGCTCTTTCGGGCGAGTGCGCTCGCTTGTTGGCGCTTTTGGAGGCTCCGGATTTACCCCGAGACAAGGTACGCCACATCGAGCGCGTTGCGCGTGGCGTGGCGAGCGAGGCCGAGGTTGCCTCGGTGCTTGGCGTTCTCATTGAGCTGCTGGAGATTGCTTGCGACGAACAGGTTGTGCTGCTCGTTGATGGATACGACGCGGCGTGGCTGGGCCGTGCGAGCGCGAGGGACGTTTCTGGTGCCGATTCGGTAGAGCTATTCGATCGCGTGCTGTTTGACGCCATTGCCGCCGCGGGCCATTCGCTACGGTTGACGTGTCTGATGGGGGAGCGTCCAGGTCCTGCCGAGGCGGCACTTTCTTCGCGCTGCTGCTCGTATTGTCTTTCGACGTCCCTTTCGACGTGGTGCGACCGTTGGTTCGGCTTTTCGGACGCCGAGGTCGAGGCTCTGTTGAGTCATGCTGGACGCGAAGAATACCTGGATGATGCGCGTGAGTGGCTCGAGGGATATCGGTTTGGCAGGGCCTATTGCTCGAGTCCGGCGCGTGTGATCGGCTTTCTGGACCGAGGCTGCACGGCGCCTGTGCGTGCCGATCTGTATGGATATGCCGATTGCCTGAGTAGGGTAGTTGCTGGGTGGAATCTCGACCGTCTTTCGGTCCTGTTCGATTTGCTCGAGGCCCATGGGTGCGTTGAGGTCCCGCTTTGTTTGGGCGCTGCGGGTCCAGAGGCCCCGTCTGATGATGGCCTGTGGACGGCGCTGTATCTGTCCGGTTTTCTCACGACGGATATGACAGAGGAGCCGGAGCATGGCAGTCGTCTCCGTGCTCTGCGGCTGCCCAATAACGAGCTTCGCCAGGCATTGCGTCTGGTGATTATTGAGTGGTTTGAGTGCGCTGCCGAAGACATTCAAGACGTCGATGCGTTTCGCGACGGGTTGTGCTGTGGGGACGAGGATACGGTGAGGCAGGCGCTAGACCGCATCTTGGGAGATGCGGGAATCGGTGCGACCGACCCAGATGCGCCGTTGCCATATCATCTGCTTTTACAGGGGCTCTGCTTTGGATTGCCGGGCTATGCCAATCCTGCTTCGAGGCGAAAGTGTGGCGCGGATCGCTGGGACATCCAGGTTATCCCTACGGGCGCCGTGCTCGACGTGGCAGACACGATCGGCATGCTCGACGAGCGCCCGCTGATTTCTATCAACATGATGTATGACCCCGGTGTGGACGCGCTCGGCCTGGAATTGCTGGCCGTTCAGGCGCTACTCGACATAGAGCGCGACGGTATCGACGAAATCCGTGTGCCGCGACCCGGCGTGGGTCGCATGCGCTGGGGGTTCGGGTTTGACGGGCAGCGTGTGGCAGCGGTGTGCCAGCGGCTGTAGGGGGCGATGTTGAAGCTGCGCCCCCTACTCCGCGTCCTTCATGGGCGGCATGGGCTTCCAGTCGGGATCCTTGATGATCTTGCGGGCGTCCTTCATGCCGCGACGCAGCGCCGGAATGCCGGTCTTAAAGCATTTGTCGACCGCAGCCAGGCGAATGAATTCCTTGCAGAAGGTCGCGGCATTGCCCAAGCGGAACAGCATGGGGTGGTAGTCGCCATAAATCTGCATATAGCGAGCGAGGAAGCCTCGGTTGCGCATGATGTAGTAGCGGTTGGTGTCGCTCGTGGAGTTGAGCTGTCGTTTGCCGGCGATGTCCCAGTTAGAGACGGCGCGGGCGCGCTTGAGCACCACGTCGGCAACTACAGCGGCGGGGAAGTGCTGGCTGGCGACATAACCGTAGCAGGCGTCGTCACCGTAGATGAAGAAGCGCGCATCGGGCAGGCCAATCTTGTCGACTACGCGACGCGAGAACAGGCCGCCTTCAAAGCATAGCTGATTCATGGCGCGGTAGCCCTCGGGGCCCAAGTCCCACTTGGCAATGGGGTTGGGGATACCAAGCGAAAGGATGAGCTGGTATTGCCAAAAGAAGGCGCCGCCGTCGAAGTCCAGGCGCGAACCCTGGATAACGTCGTAGCGGTCGGTCCACTTTGCCAGGCGCTCGATGCCCTCCGGGATGACGAGCACGTCGTCGTCCATGACCCAGAACCACTGGGCGCCCAGGTCGTAGGCGCATTTGGTGCCGGCGGAAAAGCCGCCTGCGCCGCCGCCGTTTTCGAGCTGCGGCGCGTAGATAACGCGGTCGGTGCCATCATTTGCATCGGGCTGATCGGTGTCGATGCCCCACAGGTTGGCGAGGCGTTCGTTGAACGCGGAGCACATGGCCTCGGTCTCGCGCGAATTCTCGTTATCGACGATCACGATGCGCCAAGGTGCGGCTGTGAGCTCGGTCATGGAGTCGAACAGATTGGCCAAGAGTTCTTGGCGCTTATAGGTGACGACGACGATGGCAAGCTTGTCGATGGGAGCGGGAAGGGTGGAAGTCATGAACGAGAATATCCTTTCGCGTGGGCAGCATTTCGGCCCTGCGGAATAAACAACGTGTCCCATTGGACATGACTATTGTAAGCGTAGGTAGGCGCCCGCGGTTAATGTTCTACTAATCACCAAGAACGTTTGCTACAAGCCTGGTTGACGTGCGTGCGCGGCGAGATTGCAAGCGCGCATTGTGGTATTACATAGGTGCCTATTCCTGTGGACGCGATCTTTCTGTTTGGATGCCCTGTGAATAAAACTTGTTTAGCTTTCTTTGCCGATAGCCTTCCCGTCAAGGTCATGTTGCTGTTTTTGGTTCTTCAGGTCGTATTTGTCCTGAGCAATACCGCGGCGAATTGCCTGCCGAGGTCCGTTATCGAGTCACATACGCAGGGTTCGGAGTCCTCTGCCCTGTTGTCTGACATGTATGTCTACGACCACCGTGTTGCAGCTGGTCCTGTTTGCTTTGATAACAATCGCTTTATCATTGAAGTCGCACAGCAAAAGGACCAAGGTTCTCCATTTAAGACGATGACTGTTGCCGAGATTGATGACGTTACGAAAGCCGGTGGGATTACGCATCAGCAGTACTACCGGTATTGGCATGGATGGCAGCTACTTACGAATGCCTGCCTGTTTATTGGCGGTATCGACGTTGTCGTGGTGCCTGCGGCCGCTCTGGCGATTGTCGGCTCCGCTTGCGCTTACGTTGCCTTGCGGAAGCGGTTTTCAAAGCCATTGACGTTGGGTTTCCTTGCAATCCTGCTGTTCTCGACCAATCTGTTTTTCAATTTTATCGGTGATCTGCTGCTGTGCATCTCGTTCTTTGTGGCGCTCATCATGATGTCTTGCATGAGCCTTCGTTTGGGCTCGGCCCCGAACGCACGGGTTTTCACAAGCCGCCTTGTCCTTTGGTCGATAGCGACGGGCGCCGTGTTTTCGTTTCTTGACTTTTTAACGATTCCTGCCGCAGTTGTCGCCCTGCATTGCTTTTTCGCCTTCATTGCGCTCCCCAAGGGTGAGCGCCCCAAGCGTTGCGTCGTCACGATGCTGCAAGCGCTCTTTGGGTTTGGGCTTTCGTTTGTGTTTACCTGGGCGATGAAATGGGTTGTCGCGGCATTTGTGCTGGGCTGGGACGAGGTCTTTTCGAACGTTCTGGGCGAGATGGGCCTTTGGTCTGCGCATGGGACTTCGTCACTGTTGCCCCAGGCTGACTGGCCTCAGATTTTGAAGGCGTTTTATTACATGAGCCCGCAGCTGTTCGCCATTTGCTCAACAGCTGGTTATGCGATGATCTCGAACGTCGTTTGTCTTGTTTCGTTTGCCGTCGTATTGGTGATCTGGATTGCCGTGCTCGTTTGCTCGATACGGGGCGGCGCACAAGACGGTCGTCGTCGAAAGGTGTTGATCCAGTCGCTGCTCATGGCACTGCCTCTGGTTGTTGTTCTGGGTTATTTCGTTGTTATGCACGACCATGCGATCGTTCATATTCCGGTATTTGGCTGCAAGAATTGGGCGATTGTCTTTGCGATTTTATTTGTTTCGGGTGTAAGCGCGCTTCGTGGTCTGAGGAGTCAGAAGGTCGCTTAGCCGTTCATACGGGCCTTGATGGACTCGACTACGGCTCTGCGCACGATATCCACGAGGAGCAGGGAAAGCGCGAGGCAAAGGCTCATAAGGATTCCGAGCAAAATGGCGGCGGCTGGACGGGGCGTTCCCGTTTGGATGCCTGTTGCCATGGTGTAGATTGCATTGTCGAAGATGGGTCGCCAGACGTTGCAGGTAAATGACTGCACGGCGTAGAAAGCGAGCGTTCCTGCGGCGAGGGACATGATTGTCTTGTCTGCAGCTGTGACTTTGTGGCGCGGCTGATGAAGCGCTGCGGCGGCAACGGATGCGGCGGCCAAGATAAAGGATATGACGGAAGTGGACTTGTAGGAGAGCTTCCAGAGCGTGTTGTACTGGCTGTTTGCCGATAGCAGAAGCTCGAGCGCGATGGTGGCGGCAACGAGTCCGATGAGTACGATCTTGGATTTTTGAGCGCCGGATGCGTTGCCGTGGCATTCGAGGACAAAGCGCATTTCTCCAGCTGCAATAAACGCGACCAGGTAGGTAACGGCGCTCATGAGTTTGCGCCACAAAATGATACCGGCCGCTTCGTTTGCCGTCGCCGCGATGTAGCAGTTGATTCCAAATGTTGCGAGCACAAGAAGTGCTACGACAAACTGGGCTCTTTTGCTGCCGATTTGCTGTCGTATCACCGCAATCACTGGGACGAGCAATACGGATACCGCGTAGACCCAGATAAACTCGATGCCCAACGTGAGCCAGCCAATCTCATGCAGCGAGATTTCTGGTAGGGGATACACGTACATCGAAACAAACAGGCAGGTGGCGCAATAAAAGAGCGTGGGCAAGACGATCTTCTTGAGGCGCCCAAGCGATTTGAGCGTGAGGCCCTGCGCGGATGAACCGTTTTGGAGGGCGCGTACCGCCGAGGGAATAAGGAAGTATCCCGAGATCATAAAGAAGACCTCGTTGGCCCAGCAGCCCAGCAGGTTGATGAGGCCGAGCGCGCCGGAGTAAGGGAAGACGGCGAGCGGCGCATATTCCGGTAGACCGGCGCAGACGGCTTGAAAGGTCCACTGAAACGTGTGGAATATCGCGATGCCAGCAACCGCGACCAAGCGCAGCGCCTCGATGGAGGTATTTCTGCTTGCTTTACTGCCCATCAGACTATTTTCCAGCGCGTGCGTTGTATGAACCAAAGTGCGATGTGATCATTTTTAGAGTCTGCTTGGGGCCCTTGTTCCATACGTTATACAAGCCCTCGCCCACGAGGTCCTTGGCGTATGCGCAGTAGCTGATTTTAGGGTTGGCGATACCCATATACTCGGCATAGAGCTTTTTGGCCGCGGGAGTAACGCGAGGATTGGCAAATACCAGCTCTTGCGGCATGCGTTCGAACATCCTGTGGATCGCCCGCTCGATTTCGGGGTGCCCCTCAATTCCGGTGTGCTCGATCATGATGCCCATATAGGTGAAGCCACGTGTGATTTGGGGTGTCCAAACGGCGGGGTCGGTGACGTTGAGCCGCTCAAGAATATTGACCATATCGTTCCAGCGATTAAACGGCATCAAGGGGTCACGCTTTGCTAGGGCGGCTGCCTTTTCGGGTGTTTCCTCGCGGTAGCAGTAATACGGCTTGGGCCAGTAAGCGATCGCCTTTGCCTGGCAGAGCGTTTCGACAAGGAATGGATTGTCGGCCCAGCCCGCACCGGGGATTTCCTTAAACCAGATATTGTTTTGCATCAGGAAATCGCGACGATAGATTGCCGACCAAATGGACGGATGATGGGCCAGCAGGTGTGGAGCGTCGTGAATGGTGAATGGTTGCCGAGGCGGTTTAATGCGACCGCGATATGCGCAGTGTAGTTTGACCTCTTGGGGAGTTTCGGGGTTGCGAATGATCCAATACGGGGTCTCAATAATATCGAGCTTGTTCGGATCGCCAAATTCGCGTTTGGCAAAGGCAAGCATGTCGGAGTACATTCCGGGCTCGATCCAATCATCGGGCTCGAGGATGGCAATCCAGTCGCCCTTTGCCTCGCGAATGCCCAGATTGCAGGTTGCGCCGTAACCCTGGTTTGCCTTATCGATCACTCGAACGCGTGAGTCGCGCGCGGCGAAATCTTCCATAATGGCGAGCGAGTTGTCGGTGGATCCGTCGTTAATGGCGAGGATTTCCAGTTCGATATTCTTTTCGTTTAATAGGCTGCCTATAGCCTGAGAAAGATACGGCTCGGCATTGTAAGTAGGCACGATTACGGTCAGCATTCAAACACTTTCTCTAGGCGATCTGGAAGAATTATACCTAATTGCGTTTGCAACGGTTTTAGTTGCATTTGGGTGAAGGCAACGGTAAGGGTTGCCAAGTTAGCAGATGGCCAAACGAATCGGGATCTCCGTTTCGTGCCATCTTGACTCAACACGATTCCTTTCAATGACAATTGTTCAAAAGAAGAGATAATTGTTGGATAATGTTGCAACATGGATATTCATTTTGACTGGGGATTCAATATGAAAAAGGTTTTACGTGTCACAACCAGTTTTTCTCTGGCTGCTCTTCTGACATTTTCGTCATTGATGAGTCCTGTAGTTGCTGCTTACGGGTTGAACGAGGCGAAGCCCGCTGAAGCTGTGACGGATGTGGCTTCTGCAGGTGATGACGGAGTAACTTCACGCGGTGACGATGTTGAAGGCAGCGAGGCCACCGTCGACCAATCTCCGGTTGAAGGGGATAGTGAGGCTATCGACTCGTTGAGCCAAGGCGCAACTGAAAGCGATGTCAAGACCGATCAACAGGTCGATTCGGTCGAGTCGACCTTCCAATACGTTTACCTGGCCTACCCAAGCCTTCCCTCTGGAGCTGATCAGGTCATTGCTTTTGCTACCCCTAATGACGGCGAAGTTCTTTCCTCTGCTACGCTTGGCTATGTGAGTGCCAACGGCGTAAAGGGCTCTGTCGACGCGTCTTCTACGGCTGATAATTCTGCCGCCTTTACCTTTGGCGCAAAACTCGAAGCTAATACTTATTTCCTCACATCGATTTCGTATTATCTAGAGGGAGATGGGACTGAGCATAAAATCGATCTCTCTGATCGAGATTATTCATTCACCGTCGCAGATAGCTCTATGAACTCCGAGGGCACATCTGTTTATTATGCAGATGGGGACGGAAATGCTGTTGAGGCCCAGTCAATTCAGCAGGCGTTGGAGTGCGCCGATTCTCCGGATGGTGTTTCTACTTATGCCGCTCGCTCTGCTCGCAACGTTAGCGTAATCGCTCTCGATGCTGGTCACGGTGGATCTGACCCCGGTGCACAGGGCAATGGCAAAAGCGAGGCCGATCTTACCTGGAAGATTGTGACGGCATGCAAGAATAAGCTTGAGGCATATGGCTTTAAGGTCGTTCTTGCTCGTGAACAATACGGCAATTATTCCGGTAATGATTTTCTATATCGCGTCCAGCGCTGCATTGATCAGGGCGCGCAAGCATTCGTGAGCTTTCATATCAATTCCGGTCCTTCCGCCGCTCATGGCGCTGAGGTTTACGCTCCCACCGCAAATGGATCAGACTATACGCAGGTTTCTGTTGAGCTTGCCAATAAGGTTATGAATAACCTTGCTGCTATGGGTCTTACGTACCGCGGCGTTTTCCAGATGCAAGTGGGAGATGAGTTTGCGGTAATCCGATGCGCCCGCGAGCAGGGGATCCCTGGCATCTTAATTGAGCATGGCTTTATTTCGAATTCCGGCGATGTCGCTAATTACTTTTCCGATGACGGCTGTCGTCGTCTTGGCGAGGCTGATGCCGCTGCTATTATTGCGCAGTTCCCGCACCCTTATTCCATTGATGGAATTACATTCTCTGAAGAATTAGGGCGTGCTGGATCTTCCATTAAGATTGGCGTGAATGTTACCGGTAAGACCGATGGTCTTAAGTACAAATTTGTTTGGCATAAAGTTGGAGCCGATTGGAACAGCTCAAATTGGGGTGTAATTGGTCAAGATTTGACCAGCCCGTCTGTTACTTGGACTTTGCCGCAAGCTGGTGAATACGAAATTTATGCCGATGTTGTCGACTCCAATGGTTATATATCGAGCACTTCTAAATATAAAGTAGTCAATTGGTCCGTCGAGGGCCTCGACGTCTCCGGCGAGGCGCGCTCCGGCAAGCCGCTCAAGCTC
>CABQKL010000063.1 GCA_902464645.1 uncultured Collinsella sp. | reverse complement strand
TCATGGACGAATACGCCGACCTGCCCGGCATGGCGGACCTGCGCGAGCATATGCTCGGCCCCGTCTGCGAAAACTGCCAGCGCACCCTCGACCTCATCAAGGCGGATATGGGCTAGGTGTCCGTAATCTCCCATTTCCCAAAAGAAGAGAGGGGGCACCTGTCGCAAAAGCTCGGGTGCCCCCTCACGTAATGTCATTTGCAATCCACCAGCACGTGGCTCGGACTGCCGCTAGCGCAACCTTTACGCAGCGAGACGCTTGAGAACGTCGATGAGCAACTCGTAGAAGCGCTCGGCAGAAGCGAGCTCCATGCTCTCGTCCGGGGTGTGGACATCGGAGAGCGTCGGGCCCACGGCGATGGCGTCCAGGCCGTGCAGGGCCTCGGCGAACAGGCCGCACTCAAGGCCGGCGTGGATGGACTCGATGCGCAGCTCGGAGCCAAAGAGCTCGCGATAGCTCTCGACAAAGACGTCACGGACCGGCGAATGCTCGGCATAGCTCCAGCCGGGATACTCGAACTCAAACTTGGCGTCGAAGCCCAGGACATCGGCCAGCGTCTGCAGACGGTCCTTGAACTCGTTCTGCAGCGAGGTGATCGAAGAGCGCGGGGACAGCATGATCTTGACCTCGTCGTCAGAAGTGGCAACCACACCGATGTTGGAGGAAACCTCGACGGAGCCGTCGGTGGCGACGTTGCGGCGGATCACACCGTTGGGGGCAAGACGCAGGGCGCGGATGAGGGCAAGCGCGGACTTCTGGTCCATGGCCTCGACCTCGGCGTTGTCGGCAATCTCAACGGTGCAGGTAAAGCCGGGGTCGAAGACCTCGAGCTCGGCAGTAACGTCGGCGATGATGCCCTTTGCGATCTGGGCCGCGGCCTCGGCGGCAGCGTGGTCGGCGTAGACCAGAACAGCCTTGCACTCACGGTTGATGGCGTTGTCCTTAGTGCCGCCGTTAAAGCTGACGATGGCGGGCTCGCCAGCGACCATCAGGCGGTCGATGATGCGGGCCATGATGAGGTTGCCGTTGCCGCGCTCCAGGTTGATATCGCTGCCGGAGTGACCGCCCAGCAGGCCGGAGATGTCGAGTGTGAGGGTGCTACCGGTCTTGTGCTCGCGCACGATGGGGCAGGTGTAGGTAACGACGACGCCGCCGGCGCAGCTGACGGTGGCAACGCCCTCTTCCTCGGAGTCAAGGTTGATCATAGTACGGGCGCTAATCTGGGACTTGTCGAGCGTCTCGGCACCGACCAGGCCAGTCTCCTCGTCGGTGGTGAATACGCACTCGAGGGCCGGATGGGCAATCGAATCGTCGTTGAGCACGGTAAGCATAAGCGCGACGGCGATACCGTTGTCGGCGCCCAGAGTGGTGCCGTTAGCGGTGAGGACGCCGTCCTTGACGACCAGGTCGATACCGTCGGTCGTAAAGTCGTGCTCGACGGAACCCAGCTTGTCGCACACCATGTCGATGTGACCCTGCAGCATCACGGTCGGGGCATTCTCGGCGCCGGCAGATGCGGGCTTGCGAATGATGACGTTGTAGACCTCGTCCTGATACACATCGAGACCGCGCTCCTTGGCAAACGCGACCAGGAAATCGCTGATGCCCTTCTCGTTGCCAGAACCACGGGGGATCGCGCTGACCTCCTCAAAGAAATGGAACAGCTGGGCGGGCTCGTAGCCGGTAATCTTGTAGTCCATGGTGCCTCCTTGGCGCAACTGGTTAGACAGTAAGACATGCGCCTTGTATATTCCCAGACTTTGCGTGCATAAACCAGTCGAAAACGCCGAGCGCCCCCGCATCATCGGCTAACGGCGGGGAAACACCACTTTATCAAGATAAAGCATGTTAGACGGGCCGCGCCGAAGGGACGCTGGACCCTTCAACCAACCTCAACGCCTGATCAACGTTTATGCATACACCATTGGTATGCTTAATGAGATTTTTGTCCTCCGTCACGACGTAATCGACGTCGATGCGATTGGCAACGCCCAGCATCAGGTCATCCTCAAAGTCATTGTGATGATACTTGAACACAAAGGAGTCGAAGACCTCGTCTGCACCGACCGGCGCGATGAGGGCGAGCTCGCGCATCTGCCGAACGCATGCCCAGGCCGTTTCGTCCGCCGCCGCAATGGCGTTATCGCTCAGCGAACCATTCTTCCTTCGGCACTCCCTCTTAATCGCCGCCGAGACAAGATACGAGACATCTTTGACCGAAAGAGACGAGGCAAACAGGGCAATCTGCTCCGAGACATCGGCAATCTCGAATAGACGGACAACATCCGCTGTCCGGTCCGACCTTCCAGAAAAGTAATCCATCCATACGTTGGTGTCGATGAGCAACTTGAGAATGCCGTCTGCACTCATAGCTCCACCCACTCGGGATAGCGCTCCGCCATTGCTTCCTCATAGAGGTCATCGTAGTCACCCGAGAGGTCGGGAACAGGGATGCCGTATTTGAGGCACGCATCGCGCACGATGTGGCTGCCTTGCGTAACCCTTGATTCCACCGACGCAGTCGCTGGCACGTTAGAGCTCGGTACCGCAATCCCCGATCTCGAGGGCATGCGTCCGTTGACGACCAGATATTCCCAAAGTGTCCGCACCGCTTGAGACGGCGTCATGCCGATATGCGCCAGCACGGCGTCCCCAGCCTCTTTGAGTTGGCGATCCATGCGTACATTCATCTGGACCGGCCGTGAGTCGAGTACCGATATAGGCATGCTAGCTCCTTCTGCTATACATATTTGTATTTCGAGTATAGCACCATTTACTCATAAAAAGGGGCGCCCCGACAGGAGTGCCCCTTCGCAAAGCTATGTTAATCCCTACAGCGCGCCGGAACCGGCTTGCATCATGCCGCCGGGACCCGAGCTCACGCCACTGCTCACAGGCGCGGCGTTGCCGGTGTGCGGCGCCGCCGGAGCGGTATCGCCGCCGAGCGTGCCCGCCGGACGCGGTGCCGGGATCTCGCCCGTGCCATGGCTAAAGACAAACTTGCCGTCGGCCACATCGCACAGGACGGTATCGCCCTCGCCCCACTCACCGGCCAGCAGCTCCTCGGACAGCGGATCCTCGATGAGCTTTTGGATGGCACGGCGCAGCGGACGCGCACCGTTGGTGAGGTCGGTGCCCTCGGCCACGATCTTGTCGTAGGCCGCATCGGTGAGCTTGATATTCATGCCGTTGGCAATCAGGCGCTGGCGCAGATCGTCCACCAGCAGGTGAGCGATCTTGGTCAGGTTCTCGCCCGAAAGCTTCTGGAACACCACGATGTCATCGATACGGTTGAGCAGCTCGGGGCGGAACAGGCGCTTGAGCTCGCCCATCGCACGGCCCTTAATCTCGCTCGAGGTAAGGCCTTGCTCGCCGGTGGTACCAAAGCCAACGCTCGTATCCTGCGCAATCTCGCGGGCGCCCACGTTTGACGTCATGATGATCACCGTATTGCGGAAGTCGACCGTCTTGCCCTGGCTATCGGTCAGACGACCCTCCTCCAGCACTTGCAGCAGGATATTGAAGATGTCGGGGTGCGCCTTCTCGATCTCGTCGAACAGCACGACCGAGTACGGGTGACGGCGAACAGCCTTGGTGAGCTGGCCGCCCTCGTCGTGGCCCACATAGCCCGGGGGGCTACCGATGAGCTTGGAGACCTCGAACTCACTGCCAAACTCCGACATATCGAAGCTGATGAGCGCGTCCTTGCTGCCAAAGAGATACTCGGCGAGCGTCTTGGCGAGCTCGGTCTTGCCCGTGCCGGTGGGACCCAGGAAGATAAAGCTGCCACCGGGACGACGCGGGTCCTTGAGCGGCGAGCGACTGCGGCGCACGGCCTTGGCAACAGCCTCGACGGCCTCGTCCTGGCCGATAATGCGGGTCTTGAGCACGCTTTCGGCCTGCAGCAGGCGACGGCTCTCGCTCTCGGTAAGCGAGGACACCGGCACGCCTGAAGTCACGGACACGATATCGGCGATCTGGCTCACGTCAATAGTGAGCGGGCTCGCGTCGAGCTCGGCCGTCCAGGCAGCCTTGGCCTCGGCGAGCTCAATCTCGGCGGCCTTCTGCTGCTCGGTAATCTCGGCGGCCTTGTTCATGTCGTCGCTCTCGGTGGCCTCCTGCGCGGCGGCCTTAAGCTCCTCCACGCGATGCTCGGCCTCACGCACCGGCTCGGGCGCGCGATTCGCGGCGATGCGAGCGCGGGCACCGGCCTCGTCAATGAGGTCGATAGCCTTATCGGGCAGAAAGCGATCCTGGATGTAGCGGTTGGAAAGGTTCGCGGCGGCCTCGATAGCACCCTGCGTATAGCGCACATGGTGGTGCTCCTCGTAGCGCGGCTTGAGCGCGGTCAGAATCTTGACCGTGTCCTCGACGCTCGGCTCCTCGACATCGATGGTCTGGAAGCGACGCTCAAAGGCCGGGTCCTTGGTGAGGTACTTGCGGAATTCCTCGGCCGTGGTGGCACCGATGATCTGGAAAGCACCGCGTGCGAGAACGGGCTTGAGCATGGAGCTCGCGTCGATGGAGCCCTCGGCAGAGCCGGCACCGATGATGGTGTGCATCTCGTCGATAAACAAGATGACGTCGTCGGCTTCGGTTGCCTCCTGGATCACGTTCTTGAGGCGCTCCTCAAACTCACCGCGATACTTGGCACCCGCAACAAGACCCGGCAGATCGAGCGTCCAGATATTCTGGTTCATAAGGTTCTCGGGCACATTGCCGGCAGCAATCTGCTGCGCCAGTCCCTCGACGATGGCCGTCTTGCCCACGCCGGGGTCGCCCAGGATAAGCGGGTTGTTCTTGGTGCGGCGCGAAAGGATCTCCATCATGCGCTGGACTTCCTTTTCGCGGCCAATCACGGGATCGAGCTCGCCGTCGCGCGCCTTTTGCGTGAGGTTGGTGGCGAACTGCTTGAGCGTATCGGTGCCACTCCCCTTTTGCTGCGAGGCGTCCGAGCCGCTAAAGAACGGCAGGCCCGCGCCGGGGCGACCGGCGCCAGCTCCGGCGAGCGGACGCTTCTTGTCCTGATCCTTGGCAGTGAGCTTTTCGATGGCCTTTTTGATAGAAGCAGACGACACACCCAGGCGCATGAGAATATCCATGGCCATGCCGTTGCCCTCTTCGACGATACCGATGAGCAGGTGCTCGGTCGACACATAGGTCTGGTTGTTCTCGCGCGCCACGCGGAAGGAGCGCTCCATCACGCTGATGACGAGCGGCGTAAAGGCGAGTTTAGCGGCCTCGGTCTCCTCGCTGGGCTCGGGAACGGTGGTCTGGACCTCTTTGAGAGTATCCATGATGTCATCGTAGGAGATATCGAGCGAGCGCAGTGCCTCAGCGGCAATGCCCTCGTCCTCCTTGGCGAGCGCGAGCAGCAGATGCTCGGTACCCACCTTATTTGAATGAAGATCGAGCGCCTCTTGCTTGGCCATGGACATGACCTTACGCGCGCGATCGGTAAATCTATCTAACATGCTCGTTTCCTTACATGAGTTCATCGAAATCAAAACGCCCGCCCGTCGGCGGCGCTGTTGTCTCTTTACCCACAGGTTGTCTATGTTAACAGCTGGAGGAATATCTATAAACCCGGCTCACATGAATGCAGGTTATGACCGCATCGCGGGACTCACCGCGCGATGCGCGACAGGCGCCCCGCAAGAGAAACCCTAGGCGTCTTTCACCACGTCGGGACTCGTCGCACGCGATGCGCGATAGGCATCGGCCTCCTTGGAGACGCGTTCGAGCAGCTCGGATGTATCGACGCCCTCGACTTGCGCGACCGTTTCCACCGTCTGCATGGCGACCGCCCTCAGGTACGCGCACGCGCTGTCCCCCAGCTGCTCGAGGTCTATCTCCTCGCCGCCCTCCCGGGCAAAGCCGACCGCCATCACAAGGCCCATGATGCCCGAGACCAGAAAGCCCACCGCAAAGCTCGAATCTGCCTTGAGCTCTTCTCCGTCGGGGTGGACGATCTCTCTCACGCGGTCGATGATGATCGTATGGATGCCCTGCACGACCTGCTCGGCGGCACCCGCCCTCATGGTGATGACGATGCGCCGCAGCAGGCAGCGGACGTCGCGCCGGTCGAATGCCGAAAGGTCGCCCTCGCTCGAAAAATGCCAGAGGGCATCGGTGATGAGCTCGTTATCCTGCAGCAGCTGGGCTATGGCGATGGCGACGAGTTCATCGAAATCGTGAAAATAGTAGTAAAACGTTCCGCGATTGCACTGGGCGGCGCGGGTCACCTCGCCAACCGACAGCTCGAAGATGCTGTTGTTCTCGATGAGCTCCCAAAACGCCTCGATGATACGGGTGCGTGCATCGGGCGCATCGGCGTCCTTACGCGGTCTCGCCATGCGCCTCACCGCACCCCTGCGCCTTGGCGTTCATGATGAGCATCTGAAGACGGTTCTCCACGTTGGCGAAGCTCACGTCGGGATCGTAGTCGAGCGGCAGGAACTGCGCCGTGGGATACTGCTCCTTGAGCGCATGGATGAGCCCGCGCCCCACGACATGGTTGGGCAGACACCCGAACGGCTGCAGGATCACGAAGTTACGGCAGCCGCGCTTGGCGTGCTCGAGGATCTCCGCCGGAATCAGCACACCCTCGCCCGCATCGAACGTATGGTGCAGGATCTTATCGCTCGCGCGCACGAGCTCGGGCATGCGCGTCGGCGGCTCGTAGAGCGGGCTCGCCGCGCCCAGGCGGTCGCAACGGTCGTGCGCGAGCTCGAACAGGTTGTCCGCCGTGGCGTACCAGGCCTTTTCGGGCAGCGACAGGTCGACGTGGAACTCGCGCGACTGCGCATGCTTGTAGAAATAGGTCTTGCGGATCACGTCGGTCATGCGCGCCTCGATGACCTCGAGCCCGTTGTCCTCGAGGTAGCGCTCGATCTCGTGGTTGGCGCCGAGATGGAAATTGAGCAGGTACTCGCCCACGATGAGAACGGTCGGATGCGGGTTCGAGCGGTCGTACGGAACGGCGTCCATGATCGCAAGCGCGCGTTTGAAGCCCGTCGCCTGGCCTCTCAGCCCGGAGCGCTCCATGCCCTCGATAACCTCATCGAGCGCGCGGTCGAACGCAGCGTCCGCCGCGCCCTTCTCGAGCTCGTAGGGACGGATGCGCCTAAGCATGGCCTCGAGGGCATCGATCATGGGAAGACCGTAGGCGATCTGGATGCTCGGGCCAAGGCCGAGCTTGAAGCCCGGATGCGCATTGTGGGCATCGACGTCGTCGTTGGTGAGCACCGGGACATAGTCGTATCCCGCGTCGTCGAGCGCGCGGCGCAGCAGGGGCATGTAGTGCGTCAGGCGGCAGTCGCCGATATACTTGCCAGTCACCACGGCGACGTCGTGCGGGTCGTACTTACCGCTCTCGAGTGCCGCGAGCGCCTCGCCGATCACGATTTGCGCGGGGAAGCAGATGTCGTTGTGCACATAGCGTTTGCCCAGGCGGATGGCATCCTCGCGCCCGATATCAAGGGCCTCGGCGCGCACGCCCTGATTGCGCATCGCCGCGGTCATGAGCCTGCAGAACGCATGGGAGGTGTTGGGGACCAGCGCGATCTTGTCGTGCCGGTCGCGCTTGGTGTACTTGACCTTATACGGGTCGTCGAGCGGATGGACCGCGTGCACCCGGGCGCCCTCGGCACGCTCCTCCGCGCGACGACGGTTGACCGACTCGATAAACGAACGCACGCGAATGCCCATGGGACCGGCGACGTCGCTCTCATCGAGCTTGATCATCATCGGAACCTTGGAGCCCATCTCGCCCATCATGCGCGCGATCTCGTCGGTGAGATACGCATCGTGGCCGCAGCCGAAGCTGCCCATCTGCACGAGCTCGAGCTCGGGCGTCGATGCGACGATGACCGCGCACGACAGCATGCGCGCATGGTAGTTGTTCACGATGTCGATGCGGCTGTTGGAAAGATCGACGTTGCAGACCCCCGGCACCGCATCGGGCGTCAGCACGGGGATGCCGCGCTCAGAGAAGAGCTTGGGCAGCCCGTGGTTGACCAGCGGGTCGTTGTGGTACGGGCGCGAAGCGATCACCACCGCGTAGCCGCCGTCCTCGCGCACGTTCTCGAGCACCTGCCTGCCGCGCAGCTGCAGCTGGTTCTCAAACGTCTGCTGCGCGCGGTCCGCCTGCTCGGTCGCCTTGGCAACCAGGTCGGCATCGATATCGAAGGTCTCCTTGCACCACGCCTTGAGCTGGCGATTTCGGTCGCCCTCGTCGTACCAGTGGAACAGCGGCGTATCGAACGGAACGCCGAAACGCTCCTCCGGGTTATCGGAATTGCGCATCACGTAGGGGTATCCCTTTACGACGGCGCACATCCACTCGCTGGTAGAGGCGGTGTTTTCGGTGGGCACCGTCGTGATGATGGGCATGAAGATGCGGTCGACGCCGGCGTCGACGAGATTGCGGATGTGCCCGTGGACGAGCTTGGCCGGGAAGCACACGGTGTCGGATGTGACGTGCGCCAGACCGCGCTCGTACATCGCCTTGGTGCTGCGTCCCGAGACGCGCACCTTAAAGCCGAGCGTGCTGAAGAACGTCGACCAGAACGGCATGGTGTCCCAGAACTCGAGCACACGGGGAATGCCGATCGTGACATCGCGCCCCCCGCAGACGGGAACCGTGGGGTACGACCCGAACAGCAGCTTCTCGCGGTCGACAAAGAGATTGGGGGCAGCCGCGGTCCGGTCGCGCCTCGTGCCGGGTGCCTGTGCCTCGCAAGCACCCTGCGGACGCAGCTTCTCCGCCGCGGGAACCTCGCGCACGAGCTCATCCCATGAGATGGCGCCGCCGCGCGGGCAGCGATTGCCCGTGACGTAAAGCGAGCCGTCGCCAAATGCCACGACCGCGCGCTGGCAGCGGTTGTTGCACCGACGGCAGGTAACGCCGCCGAACTCGCGATGCTCGAAGCGCTCCACGGCATCGAGCCCGATAAACGACGTGCCGGCGTCGCCCTTGCGGCATTCCTCGCGCGCGAGCAGGGCGATACCGATAGCGCCCATCAGCCCCGGGTGGGGCGCACGCGTGACGGGTTTGCCCAGATACTGCTCGAATGCGCGCAGCACCGCGTCGTTTCGGAACGTGCCGCCCTGGACGACGACTTTGTCGCCCAGACGGTTGAGATTTGAAACGCGAATGACCTTGGTGAACACGTTCTCGATAATCGAACGGCAGAGACCGGCCATGATGTCGCCCGGACCCTTACCGCGCCGCTGCTCGGAAACGACGCTGCTGTTCATGAACACCGTGCAGCGGCTGCCGAGAACGGCGGGGGCTTTGGACGAAAATGCCTCGGTCGCGATATCCTCAACGGCTATTCCGAGGTTTTTGGCAAAACCCTCGAGGAACGAGCCGCAGCCCGCAGAGCACGCCTCGTTGACGACGATATCGGTCAGCACGCCGTGGTTGAGCCAGATGGCCTTCATATCCTGTCCGCCGATGTCGAGCACGAAGGTCGCATCGGGAACGCATGCGCACGCGGCGCGGGCGTGCGCGACCGTCTCGACCGTATGGTAGTCGGCGTGGAACGCGCGCGCGAAAAGCTCCTCGCCGTATCCCGTGGTGCCCACGGCATCGATCGCAAGCGTGACTCCCGCTGTCTCCCAGCGGTTCTTCAAGCTGACAAGACCCTGTTGGGCGACGTCGAGCGGTCTGCCGTTATTAGACGCGTAGAACGAATCGACAAGCTCACCCGCCTCATCGACCAGGGCGAACTTGGTCGTCGTGCTCCCCGAATCGATACCGAGCGCCACACGCACCGTCTCTCCGGGCGCATACGCATCCGGACCCTTTGCCGGCGTCTCTTTGCCATGGCGTGCCGTAAAATCCGCCTGCTCGGCAGGTGTGGCAAAAAAGGGCTGGGCAAGACGTCCCTCCCCGCTTGCGGGCGCGACCGTCTCGAGCTTATCCAGCCGGACAAAAGCGTCGGGAAGGTCGATCGGTTGGGACGATGCGAACATGTCGGTCAGCGACAGGGCGGCACCGCGCGCGACCATGATCTGCGGATCGCGCGGGACGATAACCTGATCGTCCGATAGATTCAGTTGCTCCCGGAACACGCGGACCAGCGTGGGGTTGTAGGCGAGCGTACCGCCCTCGAAGATTACCGGCGGCTCGATGTCGATACCCTGGGCCAGACCGCCGATCGTTTGGCGGGCGACCGCGTGAAGCGCCGAAAGCGCCAGGTCGGTGGTAGGAATGCCCTCGTTGAGCAGCGGCTGGATATCGGTCTTTGCGTACACGCCGCAGCGGCCCGAGACCTCGTGGACGGTCGTTCCCCGGCTTGCGAGCTGCTCGAACTCGCCCGATTCGGTGCCGACCCCCATGAGCTTTGCCATCTCGTCGATAAATGCACCGGTACCGCCTGCGCACGAGCCGTTCATGCGCATGTCGGCAACCTCGATGTCTCCCTTATCGTTGGTGCGGAAGAAGATCATCTTGGCGTCTTGGCCGCCCAGCTCGATGGCGCAGCGCGTCTGCGGATAGAACCTGCTGATCGCGAGCGCGTTGGCGACCACCTCCTGAACGTACGAGGCGCCCAGCGCGGTCGCGATATCGCGCGCACCCGAGCCGGTCACCGCAACGCGCAGCGACTCATGGGGAAAGCGCTCGGCGAGCTCGCCGAGCATGGCGCGCACGCTCGCTGTCTGACACGCCCCGTGGCGGCGATATCCCCACCACGCCTCGGTCATATCCTCGTGCATCGCGTAAACTTTGGTCGTCGTCGACCCTACGTCCAGTCCTACTAGCAACGCCATAATGCTCCGTCTCTCGCATTTTTCCTGCTAGAGATATACCACTCTACGTAATACAACAGACTGTTGTATTTAAACTCCGTATAAAAAGCGGCTGCCGAAACGCTTCAGCAGCCGCCGAATGCACCAACAGATTGTTCTGCGCGCTAGCACGTCGGGCAACGGAGCAGCACGGGCCCTCCGGTCACGCGCACCGCTCACGCCCGCGATGTCGCCGAGAGAGCTATCCACGCTTAGGGCTCCAACCAAGCAAGTCGCCCGCGCTCAGCAGATCCCTAAGCGAGCTACTCGCACTCAGGAGCCATAGCCTGCTCCAAGAGCTCGGCATGCTCCTCCTTGAAAACCGTCCCCACAGGGAAGGCGCGACGGAAGACGAAGTGGGAAATCGGACCGGCTACCAAAAGGTTCCACGGCAGCGC
>CABQKL010000062.1 GCA_902464645.1 uncultured Collinsella sp. | reverse complement strand
GTCACATCCTTGCGCCCGATTTTTGCGACAGCGTGCTGTTCGATAAAAAGCTGGGTTGGTATTCGGTGACCGAGGACGGCGAGATGCTGCCGGCCGACATGCCCGATGGCCTGGCTCGTCCGCCCTACGACACCAAGCGTAAGCCGTTTCTTGCCGACGGTATCTCCATCAAGGGCTGGAAGCTCGAGAGCCTGCCCTACCTCACCTGGGCGCCCGTCATTAAGCTGCCGGCCGAGAAAGAGCTCATTCGCTCGCTCAAGAACCTGGCTAAGAAGTCCGACAGTGTCATCATCGCCACGGACTTCGATCGCGAGGGCGAGCTGATCGGTTCGGACGCCCTCAACAAGGTGCGCGAGGTTGCGCCGGACTTGCCGGTCGCCCGCGCCCAGTACTCTTCGTTTACCAAGGCCGAGATCACGCAGGCCTTCGATAATCTCGTCTCGCTCGACCAGAATCTGGCCGACGCCGGCGAGAGCCGCCAGCACATCGACCTCATTTGGGGTGCGGTGCTCACGCGTTACCTGACGCTCGCCAAGTTTGGCGGCTTTGGTAACGTGCGCTCTGCCGGCCGCGTGCAGACGCCGACGCTTGCCCTGGTGGTCGAGCGCGAGCGCGAGCGCATGGCGTTTGTGCCCGAGGACTATTGGCAGATTCGCGGCATGGGTGCTGCGCAGGGCGCTGCCGAGGATGACCGCTTTAAGATTGCGCACAAGACGGCACGCTTTACCGACAAGGATGCTGCTGAGACGGCGTACGGCCATGTTGACGGCGTCGCGACGGCAACCGTCGCCGCGGTGACCAAGCGCTCGCGCAAGCAGCAGCCGCCCACGCCGTTTGCGACCACCTCGCTGCAGGCTGCCGCCGCAGCCGAGGGCATCTCGCCTGCGCGTACCATGCGCATCGCCGAGTCTCTCTACATGGCGGGCCTCATCAGCTACCCGCGTGTCGACAACACCGTGTATCCCGCGACGCTCGATTTGGGCGCCGTGGTGAGTGACCTGGCAAAGATCAACCCGGCGCTGGCGCCCGTGTGCAAAAAGGTACTCGCTGGTCCCATGAAGCCCACGCGCGGTAAAGTCGAGACCACCGACCACCCGCCTATCTACCCCACGGGCGAGGGCGATCCGTCCACGCTCGACGGCGGTCAGCGCAAGCTCTACGACCTCATCGCCCGCCGCTTCCTGGCGACGCTTATGGGTCCCGCGACCATCGAGAACACCAAGCTCGAGCTCGACGTGAACGGTGAGCCGTTCGTGGCTTCGGGCGATGTGCTCGTGACTCCGGGCTTCCGCGAGGCGTATCCGTATGGACTTAAGCGCGATGAGCAGATGCCGCCGCTGGAGCAGGGCGATACGGTCGACGTGTTCGACATTAAACTCGAGGCCAAGCAGACCGAGCCGCCCGCGCGCTACAGCCAGGGCAAGCTCGTGCAGGAGATGGAAAAGCGCGGCCTGGGTACCAAGTCCACGCGTGCGAGCATCATCGAGCGCCTGTATGCCGTGCGCTATCTCAAAAATGATCCCGTTGAGCCGAGCCAGCTGGGCATCGCCATCATCGACGCGCTGACGCAATTTGCCCCGCGCATCACGAGCCCCGATATGACCAGCGAGCTCGACGGCGACATGACCCGCGTCGAGCGCGGCGAGGACACCGAAGAGCATGTCGTGACGCACTCGCGCGCGCTGCTGGCCGGTGTGCTCGACGAGCTGCTCAAACATACGCAGGAGCTCGGCGACGCCATCAGCGACGCCGTCACGGCCGATGCGCGCGTGGGTGCCTGCCCCAAGTGCGGCAAGGATCTGGTTATGAAGACGAGCGCCAAGACCCGCGGTAGCTTTATCGGCTGCATGGGCTGGCCCGACTGCGACGTGACCTATCCGGTGCCGAGCGGCGTCAAGGTAAGCCCGCTCGAGGGCGAGGCGGCCGTGTGCCCCGAGTGCGGCGCGCCGCGCATTAAGTGCCAGCCGTTCCGCCAGAAGGCCTTCGAGATTTGCGTGAACCCCACGTGCCCCACCAACTACGAGCCCGACCTTAAGGTGGGCGAGTGCAAGGTGTGCGCCGAGGCCGGACGCCATGGCGACCTGATCGCGCACAAGAGCGAGAAGAGCGGCAAGCGCTTTATCCGCTGCACCAACTACGATGACTGCGGCGTGAGCTATCCTCTGCCGGCGCGCGGTAAGCTCGAGGCGACGGGTGAGACTTGCCCCGAATGCGGCGCCCCCATCGTGGTGGTCAACACGGCGCGCGGCCCGTGGCGCATCTGCGTGAACATGGACTGCCCGACCAAGGAGAAGAAGCCCGCCCGCGGTCGCAAGACCACGACCAAGGCGAGCACGGCCAAGAAGACCACGGCGGCAAAGAAGACTGCTGCCAAGAAGACGACCGCCAAAAAGACGACTGTCAAGAAGGCGACTACCAAAAAGACCGCTGCCGACAAGTAGCCGAGCACATATCCGAGCATATATAGACACGGTGGGGCCGGGCGCGCAAATGCAAATGCGCGCCCGGCCCCACTTCTAAGTTGCGGTGAAATAGGGACTGTTTTTGCTAGCAAAAGGCCTAATTGATCCCTATTTCACCGCAAGTTTTGATCAGTTGTTGGGATTACTTCACCTCGACAGGCTTGGCGCCGGGATAGCGGTCCTCAAAGTCCTGACGGTACTTGTTGCTGTTGGTCCCCGGCTCGTTGTCGCGTGCCAGCGGCGTCACGATTTCGTCCTTATGGTCCGCGGGGTTTGCGTACTTTAGGCTGATCTCCCAGGCATCGCAGATCGCGTCGATGCGGTTGTCCAGGTCGTCATACAGGGCAACGATGTCTTTCCAGGAACTGTAGTTCTTAGAGCTCATGGGGACGTCCAGGTCCTCGACGATATCGTAGTACTGCTCGATGGTGTCTTCCGTGCGCTCGGCGACGTCGGCGAGATTTTGACGGGCGGTGCGATCTTCTTCCAGATAGCTGCCATTGAAGGCCTGCGCGCAGGCGCGGACCTGGCTATCGAGATCTTCGAGCAGGTCGTAGTATTCGCTCAGGCGACGGTAGAGGTTTTGCTCGGAGAGGGTCGCTTCGCCGCCATCATCGTCGTCATCGTCGTCATCGTCAAAAAGGCTATTGGGGTCGTCGAGGGGCTTGAGGTCATCATCGTCAACATCATGGTGCAGCTTAGTAATCTCGGCAGTCGTTTGCGTGGCGGCGTTGTCGAAAGGCTTGATCACAAAGAAAACGACCAGGGCGATGATGATTGCCACCAGCACAACGATAACGGCGATAAGCGCCTTGGTGCTGCTCTTTTTGGCGGCGGGGGCCTGCGGTGAATCAGGCGCGTACGTAGATGCCGGTTGCTGTTGGGGCGGGGTGTCCGCGACGGGCATGCGCTGCGTCGTTTCGACCGCTACGGGGCCGGCAGCGGGGTCGGGGCGATAGGCGAGGGGGTCGTCCGATTTGGTTTGCGGCGTATCGAGGGAACCGCTCTGCTCAAACGCGGGCTGGCCATTGCTCGCGGCTGTCTGCTCAACGGGTGCACCGCACGAGGTGCAGAACTTGGCATCATCTGCAAGAAGCTTGCCGCACGAGGCACAATACCGAGACATTGCCACTCCTTTCGCCACATTTCAATGCAATACGACGATTATACCCAGCGTCCAAAATTCCCCATCATAAGTTGCGGTGAAATAGGGACTGATTGGCGGTCTCAGAGCTTCAATCAGTCCCTATTTCACCGCAACTTTGGAAAGACACCTTTAGCCATTGGGGACGCGCCGAGCACTGGGGTATCATGGCTTGGTTGATATATCTGCATTTACGCGCCTTGTAGGAAGGGGCTGCGCCCATGGCTTTTGAGCCCGCTCAACATAGCTTTATCACGCTCGAGGGCGTCGACGGTGCCGGCAAGTCCACGCAGGCGCGTCTGCTTGCCCGCGCGCTCGAACTCGCTGGCTACCAGGTCGTAAGCCTGCGCGAGCCGGGCGGCACCGCCATCAGCGAAAAGATCCGCGCTCTGCTGCTCGACCCCGCCAACACGGCGATGGGCGACACCTGCGAGTTGCTGCTTTACGAGGCGGCGCGCGCCCAGTTGGTGCACGAGGTAATAGCTCCCGCCCTCGTGGCCGGCAAGGTGGTCCTGTGTGACCGCTTCTACGATTCCACGACTTGTTACCAGGCGTTTGCCGACGGCCTCGATCGCCAGATGGTGCGCGATGCCAACAGCCTGGCCGTCGCGGGGACGCACCCGGCGCTCACGCTCGTCTACCACATCACGCCCGAGCAGGCGGCGCTACGCATGGCAGCCCGTGGCGCGGCAGATCGCATGGAGGCAAAAGGCATGGCATTCCAGGAGCGTGTCTACCAGGGCTTTTGCGCAATTGCCGCCGAGGAGCCAAATCGCGTAAAGCTTATCGACGCCACCGCGCCCATCGAGGAGGTCTTCGGGAAGACGGTCGAGCAGGTTCGCGCGTACGGTCTCGACATTCCGCAAGACGCCGTCGTCGCCGCGCTTGCCAAGGAGGCCGAGTAACATGGCACCCGCTCAGGCAAGCCTGATGGCCAAGCTCGACACCCAAGAGCGCGTGCGCGATTTTTTGACCAACGCCGTCGCCAGCGGCCGCGCATCGCACGCCTACCTGTTTTTGGGCGCTCCCGGCGCCGGCAAGCTCGATGCCGCATGGGCGCTCGCCCAGGCCTTCCTGTGCGAGCAGGACGGCTGTGGCGCATGCGACAGCTGCGTACGCGTTGCGCGGCACACGCATCCCGACGTGCACTATTACACGCCCGAGAGCGCCACGGGCTACCTCATTGCCCAGACCCGCGAGCTGCTCGATGACGTGCCGCTGGCGCCCATCCGTGCCAAGGCCAAGGTCTACATCATCGACCGTGCCGAGCAGCTGCGAGCCAACACCGCCAACGCGCTGCTCAAGACACTCGAGGAGCCGCCCGAGGGCGTTATGTTCATCTTGCTGGGCACCTCGGCAGACGTGATGCTGCCCACCATCGTGAGCCGCTGTCAGTGCGTGCCGTTTCGGCTGGTGTCGCCCACCGTGGCCGCGCAGGCCGTGAGCCGCGCGACGGGTCAGGACCTCGCGCGTTGCCGCATGGCGGTCGCCGTGGCGGGGAGCCCCACGCGCGGCATCGAGTTCCTTAAGAGTGCCGAGCGCCAGGATGCTCGCCGCCAGATGGTCCGCGCCATCGATTCGCTCATTGCTGCCGACGAGGCTGATGTGCTCAGCCGCGCCAAGTCGCTCATCGTCGCCGTTAAGGCACCGCTCGCCGAGGTCAAGTCCACACAGGAAAAGGTGCTCGAGCAAAACGCCGACTACCTGTCGCGTGGAGCATTGAAGCAGCTTGAGGACCGCAACAAGCGCGAACTCAACGCGCGCGAGCGTTCGGGTATCATGGAAGCGCTGGCGAGCGCGCGGACGCTCATGCGCGACGTGCTGCTGACACTTCAGGACGAGGCGGCCGACGTCGTGAACGAAGACGCGCGCGACACGATCGGGCGGCTTGCCGCCGCGACGAATGTTGCGGGTGCCACCCGGGCGCTCGAGGCGGTCGCGACCGCCGAGCGCAACATCGCCAGAAACGTTACTCCCCAGCTGGCCATCGAGGTCATGCTGTTCGATATCAGGAAGGCACTGAAATGCCGTTAGTCGTACCCGTTAAGTTTACCTACGCCTCGCGCGACCTGTGGTTTGACCCGCAGGATCTGGATATCCTCGAGGCCGATTATGCCATTTGCTCCACCGAGCGCGGAACCGAGATCGGTCTGGTCACGGCCGATCCCTTCGAGGTGCCGCAGGACGAGATCGGCCAGCCGCTCAAGCCCGTGCTGCGCGTGGCGAGCGACATCGACCTGCAGCTTGCCGACGACCTGGCCATCCAGGGCGACGAGGCGATGGTCGATTTCCGCCGTCTCGTCAAAGAGCTCGACCTCGAGATGAAGCCGGTCGGCGTCGAGTACCTGTTTGGCGGCGAGAAGGCCGTGTTCTACTTTGCGGCCGAGGAGCGCGTCGATTTCCGTCAGCTCGTCAAGGACCTGTCCTCGACGCTGCACATTCGCGTCGACATGCGTCAGATCGGCGTGCGCGATGAGACCCGCCTGGTGGGCGGCTATGCTCAATGCGGACAGGAGCTCTGCTGCACGCGCTTTGGCGGACAGTTTGAGCCCGTCTCGATCCGCATGGCAAAAGAGCAGGACCTGCCGCTCAACTCGTCCAAGATCAGCGGTGTATGCGGTCGCCTGATGTGCTGCCTGCGCTACGAGTTCGAGGCGTACAAGGACTTTAAGAGCCGCGCGCCCAAAAAGAAGACGCTTATCGATACGCCGCTTGGCAAGGCGCGTATTCAGGAATATGACACACCGCGTGAGCAGCTGGTGCTGCGCCTGGAGAACGGCAAAGTCTTTAAGGTCAACCTGGCCGATATGACGTGCTCGGAGGGCTGCAAAAAGAAGGCCGCCGAGCAGGGCTGCAACTGCCGCCCCGACTGCGTGACGCGTGACGTGCTCGAGCGCATCGAGTCGCCCGAGATGCGCCTGGCGCTCATGGAACTCGATCGCGAGAATGGCGTCGACGTGGGCGATGGCCTGTCGAGCGCCGATCGTCTGGCCGGCACATCGATGCCCAAGCGCCGTCGTCGCGATGCCGAATCCGATGCTCGCGCTGCTCAGGGCCAGGGCGAGGGCCGTGGCCGCGGAAAGGGCCGTGGCAAGGCCGAGACACCCGAGGCCGAGGAGGCCGCCGGTGGCCGTCGTCGTCGCAAGCACGCGGCGTCCGTCGACAATGGCGAGGCCGCGGGTAAGAACGCTTCCCGCGAGCGCGAGGCTCAGCAGCCCCAGCAGCAAAACCGCGGCGGTGGCATGAACCCCACGCGCCGTCGTCGCCGTCACCTGTCGAGCGAGGAGCGCGAGGACGCCTTCCGCGCCGCAGCCGCTCGCGAGGCCGGTGCCGCTCCCAAGGGTGGCTCGGGTTCCGACGCGCCTGCCGACAAGGCTGGCAAGCCGCGTGGCGAGGAGGAGCGCGCGCCACGTCCGCGTCGTCGCCATTCCTCGGGCACGCAGCAGAAGCCCTCGGTTCCTTCTGTGGCCGATCAGGTTTCGGATGGCGAAGTCAAGGTCACGCGCCGTCGTCCTGGAGACGGCGGAGGAGCTGCCGCCAAGGCTTCGCGTGGCGCCGCTCGCGACGAGCGCGAGCCGCGCGAGGATCGCGGTGGCGAGGGCTCGGCCGACCAGGGTCAAAAGCGCCGTCGCCGTCGCCGTTCCCGCAAGCCGCGCCAGGACGGTGGCGAGGGCTCGACCCACACCTCGTCCGCACCGCAACCGCCTACCGGCGAATAGCGCCCGTAAACGGATGCAACCTGTCTGACCCCAGCACCTCTGGGTATCATGGCTCTACACCGACAACCCTCCCTTCGCCTTCGCGTAGGGAGGGTTGTGTCATGAAGAGACATCTGAACGTATTGACTCGCTTGCAGGGCGCAGGTGTCCTACCGTTTGCGGACGAATTGCTACCGCTTGCCGAGCACGTGACGTACGAGGCGCTCGAGGCGTTGTCGCCCACGCGATGCGCCGGCTGCGAGCGCTCCGGTGCGCTGATCTGTCAGGATTGTCTGGCATCGCTCGCCCTCATCGACCCGTGCCATAGCTGCATCCGATGTGGTGCCCCGTTTGGGGATTTGTTGTGTACCGAGTGCTCGGTCGAGGGCGCGTCCTCGGCAATGGCGGAGGCGCTCGACCGCTGCCTGGCGTGCGCCGTCTATGCGCATCCGCTGCCGCGCATCATTAAAGCGTACAAGGATGCGGGCGAGCGACGTCTGGCACCGTATCTGGCGGAGCTACTCTACGACACTGCCTTGCATGCCCAGGTGGCAGCCCCCGATCGCTACGGCAGTGTGCTGTCCGGCGCCGACGCGGTGGTATTTGTGCCCGCGACTGCGGCGGCGTTTCGGCGGCGTGGATTCGACCATATGGAAGCAATTGCGCGCTCGTTTTGCGATCTTTCGGGTGTCCCGTTGCTGGACGCCCTGGTCAAATACGGTCATGGTGACCAGCGAGAGCTCGGCCGCGATGAGCGCCGGGAGCATGCCCGGGGCGTGTACGAGACGGTCGAGGATGTGCGCGGCCGCCGTCTGCTGCTCATCGATGATGTCATTACCACGGGCGCGACCATGGCAGCAGCCTCGGCGGAGCTCAAACGTGCCGGTGCCGCGGCCGTCGATGGCCTCGCTATCGCACGCGTTTGGTAGGGGTGGTTTTGTGGCAGTGAAGATAGCGCGACGCATCGAGCCGACAAGCGAGCAACTGGCGGCCTCTGTAATCCTGACTGGCGCCTCGGCGCTGCGCATGATGCGCGCCGAGCGCCGACAAATGGGTTACATCAGTTGGAGGGACCTCGCTCCCGATGAAGAGTGCCGTGTGCTGCGCGCATCGTCGCCCTCGGCCGAGGACATCTATCTTCCCGATTTGGTGAGGATCGGGGTCGTGAGTGGCGAGGTTCAAGAAGACCTGTGCCTACTGGTGGGGTCTGCAAAGCAGCGTCGCCGCATGCCTGGTGCAAGCTGGTCCGTTTGTTCTACAGACCTGCCGGACGCCTCGATTTTGGAGGTGGAGCCGGGAGTGTACAGCTTGTCTCCCGAGGCCCTCTGTGCCGCCGTTGCGCGCGAAGTCGGCTGTATCCAGGCATTTGCCCTGGCCCAGGAGCTGTGCTCCAAGATTTCGCTGAGCGATCGCGGGCAGTATCTGCCCCCTTACAGCTCGCCTACCGTGAACAGGCTTGCAAAGGATAAGGACCAGCCGTCAGATGTGGGCTACTTTGAGGTCGAGCCAGTGCTGACGCCCGATCGCCTGGCAGATTACCTTGCGGCATGCAAGGGGAGCGCGGCCAAGCAGCTGCGGCGGCTGTGCCCCTTTCTGTCGGAAAACCTGCGCTCACCCATGGAATGCATCATGCTTGCCATGTTTTCGCTTCCGTTTTCTTATGGCGGATTTGCCTGCGGTCCCTTTAAGACCGACCACAAGATCGAGTTCAACGACCGTGCGCAGGCGATCTCGGGGATGCCGTATGCGGTTTGCGATGCCTATCAGGAAGCAGCTCGGTTTGACCTGGAATACAACGGTGAGCAGGGCCATTCGTCTCGCGGCGGGCGCATTCACGATGAAAAACGCAATACGGGTTTGGCGTCCATGGGAATCGAGGTCGCGACGGTCAACAACGAGATGCTCTGCGACATGGAAGCGATGGAAGCGCTCGCATGGCGCATCCACCAGCGTATGGGTAAACGATATCAGAATCGTGTAGAGGCTCGTCGAAAGAGGCAAGATGCTCTGCTGAATACGCTCCGAGCGTGCTTTGGGCTCAAGCCGGCGTAAAACTATGGCTTTATAGGGGGTCTGTTTATATGCCATGTGCAAAAAACGGCAAATATGAGTACTGTTACTAGATTAGTGACAGCAAAAATAAAGAAACTTGGGCCGAAAAACTGGATTCAGCGAAGAGATAATAAACGAATGTGGAATATCTTGGCGCCAAGCGGGCTGTGCGGAACTCAAAAAGGGCTCGTGGGGCGGAAATACGCTGCTACTAAATTGGTAGCAGTACTCATATTTGCCGTTTTTTGCACACGGCGCCCTGAGACGGGTGCCCCGGGGCTCCCCGTGGGGGAGCCCCGGGCTTCATGGGGGCACGAATGGTCCGCCCCGACCTGCGAAATCTGTGCTCGCGATGCGAATAACGTCCCTAACCTTAAACTATAGCTTGAACTTAGCTATAATGCGCTACGTTCCTGCCAGGCTGTGGTTGCGGACGGACGAAATGCCCATCCTAGTCCAAGACAGACGCGGTCAAAGGGATCCACGTAAGCGACCGCGTGCGCGCGGCGCGATCATGGCGCGTCCTAGATGTAAGCCGCACCGTCCGTTCTACTTTCTTTGGGGCAATACCGCCTCGCGGGCGAGCGGGCCAGTCGTGAAGGTGGCTGCGGCCTCCCGAGCAAACGCCCCGGTGCGCAAGTGTGGGGTCAAATACCAGGTCAGCTGGTGGGAACAACCCGATATTCCGTGCGGGGCACGGATCGTATACGACACAGAAGGCAGGGTAGTGGACATGGTGAGGGGCAGCTTGATGCATGCGGCTCGGTTAGGTGCTGGGGCCGCGGCGGTCATTGCCGTTTTGGGCCTGAGCGGATGCGCGTTCAATCCACTGTCCACGTTCACGACGCCCACGATCGACCAGATCGAGCGCGAGACCGTTACCCCCACGGTATCGGACGATGCCCTGGTCACGCCGGGAACCCTGACGGTCGCCCTCGATACGTCCGATGCACCGCAGGCCATGCAGGATGCCGACGGAAACCTCACGGGCTATGCGGTCGATGCCGCTCGTGCCCTCGCATGCCGCATGGGTCTCAAGGTCGCCTTTGTCGATGCGTCCTCGGCCGATTCCGCGCTCAGCGATAAAAAGGCGGACATCTTCATTGGCGACATCAAGTCTGCGGGCGGCGACATCAGCTCGCTTGGCACCTGTCTGTACGATGCCGCCGCCGTATTCGGCAAGAGCAGTGACGGCGAGTCGCTGAGCGTTTCCACCGAAACGCTTAACACCGCTACCCTGGGCGTTCAGACCTCCTCGGCCTCGCAGGAGGCGCTCGCCAAGCAAAGCATCACCGCCAACCAAAAGACCTTTTCCAACATCAATGAGTGCTTTGAGGCGCTCGAGTCGGGCGAGGTCGATTACGTGATCTGTGATTCCACGGCTGGTGGCTACCTCGCGCGTCTGATGAGCCAGATCTCCTATGTCGGTACGCTCGAGGCGCCCTCCACGCTTGGCGTCGCAGGTCTTAGCTCTAACGATGAGCTGTGCCGTGCCGCGAGCGATGCCCTCGATGGCATCACGGTCGATGGCACGCTCGAGGCAGTCCACTGCGTCTGGTACGGACAGATGCCCTATGACCTTACCGCCAAGACCGTTTCGGGGGCCAATGTGCAGGCATCCGACTCCACGTCCAACGAGACCGAGTCCTCCGATGACGACGCCTCTGATAACAACGGCGACAGCCCGTCGTCTAGCCAGGAGGGCACCATCACCGACGATGACATCAACAAGCTCAATAGCTAGTTATTGGTAGGGGTGGCGCCTGCCATACATTGAACGAGGCACTTCTTCACGGTTTCAACACGCATAGCCGGGTCTCCCTAATAGGGGAGCCCGGCTTTTCTATTTTGGTAAAACTAGCAGGTCAAAGCTAATTTCCAGGAGAAAAATTAACTCCGTCGACGCCTTCCTATAGCGCACTTTGCCACGGAAAAGTGCGAGACTTCGGTATGCGGTATCAAGCAGTCGTTATTCGGGTCTTTGG
>CABQKL010000061.1 GCA_902464645.1 uncultured Collinsella sp. | reverse complement strand
GCGATCCCGTGCTGCTGCCGATCGACTCCAAATTCCCGGGCGACGCGTACGAGCATCTGCTCGACGCCCAGGAGTCGGGTGATGCCGAGACTGTGGCCACCGCGCGCAAGACGCTCGACGCCATGGTGAAGCGCGAGGCCAAGGATATCTGCGAAAAGTACCTGAGCGTGCCCGCGACCACCAACTTTGGCATTATGTTCGTGCCTTTTGAGGGCCTGTATGCCGAGGTCGTCAGTCGCCCCGGGCTTATCGAGACCCTGGGCCGCGACTATCACGTCAACGTTGCCGGCCCCAGCACCATGGCGGCCATCCTCAACAGCCTGCAGATGAGCTACCAGACGTTTAGGCTGCAAAAGCGCACCGACGACGTGCTGCGCGTGCTCTCCGCCGTCAAGGCCGAGCTGCCACGCTATCAGGCGGCGCTGCGCCGCGCCCAACAGCAGATCGAGACCGCGGGTAAAACGGTCGAGGGCATCATCACCACGCGCACCAACGTTATGGAGCGCAAACTCAAGGATATCGACGCGCTGGAGGATGCCGGGGAGGCCGACGCGATCTTGGGGCTCACGTCCGCGAGCCTGCTCGCAGACCAAAAAGACGAGGACTAGCTGCATCTGACGGCGGGGCGCCTGCGCAAGCACGGCGCGGGCGCTTTTCGCATCGTGCTTGTCTGAAGTGCGCTTTAGTGTGCAACAATGGCGTTTCTCCCTATCAGACACGAAAGGAAGCCCATGTCTCAGAGAAGCACCAGTCCGCTCAAACGCTCCACCGTGCGCCGCACGCTGCAGCGTTTTTGGGACGTCACGCGCACGCAGCCGCTGATTGTCTTTCTCTCGGTGTTCTCGTCGGCGGGCTACATCTTTTTGCTCACGTTTGCCAACACCTATGTGATGGCCCTTATCGTCGACCGTGTCCAAGCGGGTCCCGTGGCGGGCGACCAAGTATTCGAGGTCTTTGGCCCCTACATTCTGGCACTCGTGCTCGTTAACCTAGTGGGCCAAATCCTCTCCAAGCTGCAGGACTACACCGTCTACAAGCTCGAGATTGCGGGCAACTATCACCTGGCGCGCCTGTGCTTTGACACGCTCTCCAATCAATCCATGACATTCCACACCAGTCGCTTTGGCGGATCGCTTGTGAGCCAGACGAGCCGTTTTATGAGTGGCTACACGGGCTTGGTCGACGTGACGGTGTATTCGCTCATTCCCACCATCACCTCGGTTGTCTGCACGGTGGCGGCGCTCGCTCCGGTGGTGCCGACGTTTACCGTGATCCTGGTGGGCATCATGGTCGTCTACATTGCGTTTGTCTGGCTTATGTACAAGCGCATCATGCCGCTTTCGGCCGCGACGTCCGCCGCTCAGAACAAACTGTCGGGCGTGCTGTCCGACGCGGTCACGAACATCCTGGCCGTCAAGACCTGTGGGCGCGAGGACTTTGAGCGCGACCTGTTCGATACCGCCGACCGCGCCGCGCGCGATGCTGAAACGGTTTCGATGCACGCCATGATGCAGCGCAACTTTACGACCTCGGGCCTTATCGTCATTACCATGGCCGTGGTGAGCGTGTTCGTCGCGGGCGGCAACGCGTGGTTTGGCATCTCTGCCGGCGCGCTCGTCATGATCTTTACCTATACGTACAACCTCACCATGCGTCTGAACTACGTAAGCTCCATGATGCAGCGCATTAACCGCGCACTGGGCGATGCGGCCGAAATGACGCGCGTACTGGACGAGCCGCGTCTGGTGGCAGACGACGAGAACGCCCCTGAGCTCAAGGTGGGCGAGGGCGCGATTGATTTTGAGCACTTGAGCTTTGCATACCGTGACGCCGCGGCGGGCGAGAGCGTGTTCGACGACCTGACGCTCCATGTGGCGGCGGGCCAGCGCGTGGGCCTGGTGGGCAAATCGGGCTCGGGCAAGACGACGCTCACCAAGCTGTTGCTGCGCCTGGACGACGTACAGGGCGGTCGCGTACTCGTGGACGGCCAGGACGTCTCGCGCTGTACGCAGCAGAGTCTGCGCCGCCAAGTTGCCTACGTGCCGCAGGAGGCGCTGCTGTTCCATCGCTCCATTCGCGAGAATATCGCCTACGGCCGTCCCGATGCCACCGACGAGCAGATCCGCGAGGCCGCGCGCCTGGCCAACGCCCTGGAGTTTATCGACCGCCTGCCCCGTGGCTTTGACACCATGGTGGGCGAGCGTGGCGTTAAGCTTTCGGGCGGCCAGCGCCAGCGCGTGGCCATTGCCCGCGCTATTCTGACCGACGCGCCGATCCTGGTGCTCGACGAGGCGACGTCTGCCTTGGACAGCGAGTCCGAGGCGCTGGTGCAGGAGGCGCTCGAGAACCTGATGCGCGGCCGCACCTCCATTGTGGTGGCACATCGCCTGTCCACCGTGGCGGCGCTCGACCGCATCGTGGTGCTGGCGGACGGCGAGATTGTCGAGGACGGTACGCATGCGCAGCTTGTCGAGGCGGGCGGCGAGTATGCAAGCCTGTGGGGCCGCCAGACCGGCGCATTTTTGGAGGCGTAAAGACCCCATACGTGGGACAATCGTGCCCAGAAGCTTGTTAATTCCGCTGAGCCGAGGAGTCGTTATGCCACGCGAGACCAATGCCGCCAAACGCGAGCGCGCCGTTGAGGTGTGCGAACGCCTCAACCGTCGCTATGGCCCGGTCGAGTGCTTTTTGGACCACGAGAATCCCTTTAGGCTGCTCATCGCGGTGCTGCTCTCGGCACAGACGACCGACGCACAGGTCAATAAGGTGACGCCGAAGCTGTTTTCCCAGTGGCCCACGCCCGAGGCCATGGCGGGGGCAAGCATGGCCGATGTGGCGGATACCATTAAGTCGCTCGGCTTTTATAAGAGCAAGGCCAAGCACGCCGTGGAGGCCGCGCAGATAATCGTCGCCGATTACGGCGGCGAGGTACCGGCCGACATGAAGGAGCTCGTCAAGCTGCCGGGCGTGGGGCGCAAAACGGCGAACATCGTGCTCAACGTGGGGTTTGGCATTGTCGAGGGCATCGCGGTCGATACACACGTCAACCGCATCGCACACCGCCTGATGTTGAGCCCCAAGACGCATGCCAAGGAGCCGCTCAAGACCGAGCAAGATCTGCTCAAGATTTTGCCGCACGAGTATTGGGAGTCGGTCAACCATCAGTGGATCACCTTTGGCCGCGAGATCTGCGACGCCCGCAAACCTAAGTGCGACGAGTGCCCGCTGGCAGACCTTTGTCCCAGCGTGCGCGTTTTGGGGTAGCTGCTTGGCGTGCGCTGGCGTGTCCACCTCATGCGCTACCATGTCAGGCAATGAAATCTGCCGCATACCCGCCGAGCTTGCCCCGGCGGGCTTTTGGCGTTGCAATGCCGGAGGAACAGCATGCTCATTCACCGTATAGCCGCGCAGCTCTACACTGCCGAGGCCTTGCAGACCGTCGAGGCAGGACTCGATGCCGGCGAGGACGTGACGCTGGCTGTGTCGCAGTCGGGCCGCACGCTTATGGCGGCAGCCCAGTTTGCGCGCCGTCCGCGCCCCACGGTCTACATTGTGAGCGGCGAGGACGCGGCCGATCGCGCCGCGCGCAGCCTTGCCGCCTACGTGGGCCTGGCACATGTGTGTCGTTTCCCCGAGCGCAAGGACTATCCGTGGCGCGAACAGGCGCCCGACGACGCCGTGGTGGCGCAGCGCTGCGAGGCTCTGGGGCGCATCGTGCGCGGGGATAACTGCATTATGGTCGCCTCGGCCCGTGCGCTGCTGCGCTGCGTGCCGCCGGTCGAGAGTCGCTATTGGGAGTCCACCACTTTTGCGGTGGGCGAGGAGATTCCTTTTGACGAGGTGCCGCAGCGCCTGGTGGGCATGGGCTACACCAATGCCGGCGCAGCCGACGCGCCCGGTCTGTTCCGCGTGCACGGCGACACCGTCGAGGTGTTCCCCGCGCAGGAGAAGGCGCCCGTGCGCATCGAGTTCTTCGGCGACGAAATTGATCGCATTCGCCGCATGGTGAGCTCAACGGGGCAGACCATCGGCAACGAGGACAGTATCGAGATCTTCCCCTGCCGTGAGCTGGCGCTTACCGACGATGCGGTCCATAACATGCATGTGGCGCTCTATCGCGCCAGCCAGGACGATAGCAAGCTGGCGGCGCTGCTCGAGATGGTGGATGCACGCATCGTCACGCCCGAGCTTGACCGCTTTTTGCCGGTGATGTACGGCCAGACCGTGAGCCCGCTGGCACACGTGAGCGGCAAGGCGCTCGTGGTCCTGTCCGAGCCGCGCTCGCTGTTCGACGACTGCCTGCGCGCCTACGAGGATATCGAGGCGCGTGCCGGCGAGGCAGGGATTGACCGACTGGATGGCCTGTATGTACGTGCCCAGCAGCTCGATTTTGGTGCTCAGCAGCGCCTGAACTATGTGAGCCTGATTCGCGCCGGCGGCGCGGTTACGGCAGAGCTCAAGATTGAGCAGCCGGCCATTGCGGGCTCGGACAACCGCTTTATGACGCGTATTCAGGAGGTCGTGGGCAAGCGCTATGCCTGCGTGTTCGCCATTCCCGACCGCGGCGCGCGCGAGTCGATGGAGCTCACCTTTGGCGACGAGGGCATTACCTTTGAGGAATCGCTGACGGCCGCGCCCGAAAACGCCGGCGTCATTGGCGAGCGCGTGCGCATGGCGGCGGCAGATTCTGCCGACCGTGCTGCCCGTCAGGATGCTCATGCCTCGATTCGCGAGCGTAAGGCTGACGCGCTCAACGCCAGCTCGCTCGAGGCGGGCGCGGCCCAGGCTGCCGCCGGTGCTGCCGTGCCCACTATCTCGCGCGGACGCGTAACCTTTGTCGATGCCGCCCTGCCGCAGGGCGTGGTGGTGCCCGATGCCAACCTGGCCGTGTTCTCGATCGCCGACCTCAACGCCCGCATGGATGCCAACCGCGCGCGCAGCCGCCGCAAGGTGGACATTACGCAGATCACGTTTCCGTTTAAGCCGGGCGACTACGTGGTGCACGCCACTCACGGCATCGCGCTCTTTAGCGAGATCGCGCGCCAGGAAGTGGGCGGCAAGGAGCGCGACTACTTTTTGCTGGAATATGCCGACGGCGACAAGCTCTACGTGCCGCTCGAGCAGGTCGATCGCATCACGCGCTATGTTGGCCCCGACGGCGACAAGCCGCGCCTGACCAGGCTCAACACTGCCGACTGGACGCGTGCCACCAATAAGGCGCGCAAGAATGCCAAAAAGCTGGCGTTTGACCTGGTCGATCTGTATACGCGCCGCTCGTCGATTACCGGTATCGCCTGCCCGCCCGACACGCCCGAGCAGATCGAGATGGAGGAGAGCTTTCCTTACGACGAGACGCGCGACCAGCTGGAGGCCATCGCCGACATTAAGGCCGACATGGAAGCGCCAAAGCCCATGGACCGCCTGCTGTGCGGCGACGTGGGCTTTGGCAAGACCGAGGTCGCCCTGCGTGCGGCGTTTAAGTGTGTGGACTCCGGCCGCCAGGTCATGGTGCTCTGCCCCACGACCATTCTGGCCCAGCAGCACTACGAGACGTTCTTTGAACGCTTTGCCCCGTTCGGCCTTGAGGTCGAGGTGCTCAGCCGCTTCCGCACGCCGGCGCAGCAAAAGCGCGCGCTCAAGGCGTTTGCCGAGGGCGCAATCGATGTGCTCATCGGCACCCACCGTCTGCTTTCGGCCGATGTGAACCCCAAGAACCTGGGCCTGGTGATCATCGACGAGGAACAGCGCTTTGGCGTGCAGCACAAGGAGCAGCTCAAGAACCTGCGCGAGCAGATTGACGTGCTCACGCTTTCGGCAACGCCGATTCCGCGAACCATGCAGATGGCCACGAGCGGCGTGCGCGATATGAGCCTGATCACCACACCGCCGACCGGGCGTCGTCCCGTGATCGTGCACGTGGGGGAGTACGACCCCGACGTGGTGAGTGCGGCGATTCGCCTGGAGGTGGGCCGCGGCGGCCAGGTGTACTATGTGTCCAACCGCGTCAAGACCATCGACGACGCCGTGGCGCGCGTGCACGAGGCCGCGCCCGAGGCGCGCGTGGGCGTGGCGCACGGCAAGATGAGTCCGCGCGAGGTCGAAGACGTGATGATTGAGTTCGCGACCAAAAAGATCGACGTGCTCATCGCCACGACCATCGTGGAGAGCGGTATCGACAACGCGACCGCCAACACGCTGATCATCGAGGACTCGCAGCGCCTGGGCCTGGCGCAGCTCTACCAGCTCAAGGGTCGTGTGGGTCGCTCTGCCACGCAGGCCTACGCGTACTTTATGTTCCCGGGCGAGCTGCCACTCACCGAGGAGGCGACGGCGCGCCTGACCGCACTTTCCGAGTTCCAGGACCTGGGCAGCGGCATGCGCATCGCCATGCGCGACCTGGAGATTCGCGGCGCCGGCTCGCTTATGGGCGCCGAGCAGCACGGCAACCTGTCGAGCGTGGGCTTTGACCTGTTTACGCAGATGCTGGGCCAGGCGGTGGCCGAGGCGCGCGGCGATGACGACGCCGGCGTGGAGGCGGCGAGCGTGGGCATTAACCTGCCGGCCGACTACTTCTTGTCCGAGGAGTACCTGCCGGCGGTGGATCAGCGCGTGCTCGTGTACCGCAGGCTCGCAGCGGCCGAGGACCTGGAGAGCATCGATGAGGTGCAGGAAGAGACCGAGGCCGCGCATGGCGAGCTGCCGTTGGCAGGACTCAACCTGTTCAATCGCGCACGAATCCGCATTCGCGGCGAGCGCCTGGGGCTCGAGAGCGTCACGCTCAGCGGCGGTCGCATCACGTTTTTGGGCGTCGACGTGCCCAAGAAGGTGGCCTTTGAGCTAAAGACCCGCTATGGCGCGGTAAACTTCCCCAAGAGCCGCAAACTGTCGGTGCCCTACAAGGCGGGCGCCGGCGCGGGCAGCGGCCTGGGTCGCGGTCTCGACGCCAACGACGGTACCGGCCCCGTGGCCGCGGCACTCATGCTGTTGCAGCAGTTGGGTGCGAGCGACGATGACTAACGGGTCGACGCTGCAAACGCCCCATTTGGGCACTCTGGTTCCGTCGAAAGGAAAGTATGTTCGGATACATCTATAAGAAAGATGTCGCCATTATCGCGGTTGTCCTGTGCCTTTGTCTGGGCGTGGGCAGCTTCTTCGATTATCAGATCTCGTGCGCGCTGTTCAACATCGGCAGCATGTACGGCCGCTTTATCGAGGCTGCCGGCGAGCTGCCGTTTGAGCTGGCAGCGAGCATCGCAGGCGTTATGCTCGTGCGCGCGGTGCGTCCCGACTCTAGGGGGAGCAAATGGCTCGCCGTGCTCGGCATCCTCGTTAACGTTGGCCTGGTTGGCTACGAGATCGTTTCGTCCCTGCGGGTTGGCGGTAAACTCATCGCAGCTCAGTTGGTGCTGACGTTTGTGCTGGTCATCGCTGCCAACCTTATCGTCTATCGCCTCACGCGCGCGACCGAGCCCGACGAGCTCACGCGCTGGGCGTTGATGGTACTTGCCGTGTGGGTCGCTCAGGCCATTATCCTCAACGTGGTCGTCAAGCCGCTGTGGTCGCGCCCACGCATGCGCGTGATCGAGGTGACGCAGGGGCTCGATTTTCAGCCGTGGTGGGTGATCGGCAACCCCGACAAGTGGGCCTTTATTGCCGCCGGCGTGATCAAGGACGGCTTTAAGTCGTTTGCGAGCGGACACACGGCGCACGCGGCGATCGGCCTTATGCTCGCAGGGCTTCCCGCGGCGGCCTTTAAGGAAAAACCGTCGCGCCGTCGCGTGGTCTTTTGGACGGCGGCTGTGGTCGCGGCGCTCGTCGCCTTTGGCCGCATCGTGATCGGAGCTCACTTTTTGAGCGACGTGAGCTGCGGCTTTGCCCTGGTGCTGGCGCTTGAGTGCCTTGCCGCGCGCATTGCCTATCCCAACGGCGTACAATAGCTCCGTTTGAATCATCTGGCCGATACCCGGTAAGAGAGGATTGCCATGCTCGCGTTTAACAACGACTATTCCCACGGTGCACATCCGGCAGTGCTGCAGGCACTCGTCGACACCAACATGGAGCCGCAGCCCGGCTACGGTACCGATGCACACACCGAGCGTGCCAAGCAGCTTATCCGCGAGGCCTGTCAGGCCCCCGATGCCGACGTGTTTTTTCTGGTGGGCGGCACGCAGGCCAACGCGACAGTGATCGATATGCTGCTTGCGCCCTACGAGGGCGTCGTTGCTGCCGAGACTGGCCACGTCGCCTGTCACGAGGCGGGCGCCATCGAGTTTGGTGGCCACAAGGTGCTCACCATCCCCGGCTACGAGGGCAAGATGCACGCCGAGGACCTCGAGAACTATATCCAGGTGTTCTACGAAAACGAGAGCTACGAGCACACGGTGTTCCCGGGCGCCGTGTATGTGAGCCTATCGACCGAGTACGGTACGCTGTACTCCAAGGCCGAGCTCGCGGCGATTCATGCGGTGTGCCAGAAGCGCGAGATTCCGCTGTTTGTGGACGGTGCTCGTCTGGCCTATGCGCTGGCGTCCGATGAGTGCGACATTACCCTGCCCGAGCTGGCGCAGCTGTGCGACGTGTTCTACATCGGCGGCACCAAGTGCGGCGCGCTCTGCGGCGAGGCCGTGGTGTTCTGCGGCATGCACGCCCCGGCGCACCCCATTCCGCGTATTAAGCAGCACGGCGCGCTGCTTGCCAAGGGCCGCCTGACGGGCGTGCAGTTTGAGGCGCTCTTTACCGATGGCCTGTATTTTGAGATTGGTCGACAGGCGATCGAGACGGCCCAGGCGCTGCGTCGTGTGCTGCACGAGCGCGGCTACCAGTTCTTTTTGGAAACGCCCACAAACCAGCAGTTTGTGATTCTGCCCAACGAGGATATGGCCCGCATTCGCGAGCATGCCTCGATCGAGTACTGGGAAAAGTACGACGAGACCCACACGGTGGTGCGCTTTTGCACCAGCTGGGCCACGACGCAGGAGGACATCGACGCGCTGGCGGCTGTCCTGTAGGTTGATGTGATGACGAGGGGCCGCCTTGCGCTTGGATTTGGCGCAAGGCGGCCCTTGCTTTTGAGGGGGAGGGGCTGTATGCCCGAGAAATCCGAGATGTCCGAGCCGACGATTCGCCTGGCGACGCCCGAAGACGCGCCGGCGTTGCTTGCCATCTATGAGCCGTATGTGCGTCAGACGGCGATTACCTGCGAATACGAGGTGCCGAGCGTTGAGGAGTTCGCCGGGCGCATCGAGCGTACGCTCAAGCGCTATCCGTATTTGGTGATGGAGTTAGACGGGCGTCCGGTAGGCTATGCCTACGTGAGTCCGCTCAACAGCCGCGAGGCATACGACTGGTCGGTCGAGACGTCGATCTACCTGGCGCGCGACGTGCGCCACGGCGGGCTGGGCCGCAAGCTGCACGATGCGCTCAAGCAATGTCTGATCGCGATGGGCATCACCAACATGTGTGCGCTCATCGCCGTGCCGCACGATAAGGACGACGAGTACCTGACGCACAACAGCCAGGATTTCCATGCCCATATGGGATATCGCCTGGTGGGTGCCTTCGACCGCTGCGCCCAAAAGTTCGGCCGCTGGTACGACATGTGTTGGATGGAGTTGGTCCTAGCCGAGCGCACACCCAACCAACCCAAACCAACCTGGTTTCCCGACCTCCTTGCCTAAAACCACCACAATGGGGACAGGCACCTTTGTGGTGGTTTTCGATTGGTTAGCCGATGGGCTCGGTGTATTTGGCGCGGTCGGTGCGCTGGATGCGCTTGGAGACATGGAGCGGGCGGCCGTCGGTGTCGTAGACGTAGTCGGTGATCAGGATCAGCGCCTGCCCGCGCTTGACGTTGAGCAAAAACGCCTCGTTTTGCGAGGCGTAGCACACCTCAAAGGTCTTATGCCCCCGTGCCGGCGCGCGATGGAATTCTTGGCGCAGCGTCGCGTAGAGCGAACCATTGATATCGCGATCGATGAGTGCTTCAAAGCTCGGTGGTAGATAGGTAGTCTCCAGGCACAGCGGCGCATCGTCCAGATAACGCAGACGGACAAGTTTGACGAGCTTGCTGCCCACGGTGACATCGAAGAACTTGGCAGCATTGCCCGCGGCCTTGGCAAAGCCCGAGTCCACCGTGCGCGTGGTGGGCTTCATGCCCTGATCCTGGACCTGTGCCGTGTAGCTCGAAAACACCAAGTTGTTCTCGTGGAGCGCCGGCGTGTCGGCCACAAAGGCGCCGCGCCCGCGCTCGGTGCGAACCAGGCCCTCATCAGCTAGTACCTTAAGGGCATGGCGCACGGTGCTGCGCGACAGACCCGATTCGTCCATGAGTTCCATCTCGGACGGCAGCTTGTCTCCACGTGCGTAGGTGCCGGAGGCGATGCGGTCGCGCAGCATGCCCGCCAAGCGCTCGTATTGGGTCAGTCTCTTTTTAGATGAAGCGTTCATGCGATCAACCTGTATCTAACTTGTATGCGTATCTAATCAAGCATGTATTCAATACAACAACAAAACCGCTGGTATCCAGTTATCGAAAACCGCATCAGCAAAATATCTAAGACAAATATAGCATACAACTAGTCGACATAACCAAAACATGTATGTAACTTGTATGCCATCGAGAGCATCAAACGAGAAGAAAGGCTGATGCACGATGACTACTCAGGAACAGGTTAAGGACGTCGTCTCCCAGGTTTTGGCTGACAAGACAGACAAGGGCGGTATCAAGCGCGTCGTGTGGATTGGCGCCGGCGGATCCAACGGCGGCAACTATCCTGCCCAGTACTTTATGGAGCACGAGGCCACGCAGGTCGTGAGCTCCAGCTACACCAGCAACGAGTTCGTGCATGCAACCCCTGCCTACGTCAACGAGAACACCCTGGCCGTCGTCGTGTCCATGCGCGGCACCAAGGAGACCATCGTCGCCGCCCAGGTCGCCAAGGACCACGGCGCCAGCACCATCGCCATCTATGTCGACGAGTCCGGTCTCACCGAGGTCTGCGACTACAAGATCCAGTATGACAGCCTGGCCGTCGATGAGTCCTGCATGGGCCGTACCAACTCCGCCGTCGTGACCATGATCGCCATGGAGCTTACGCAGCAGACCGAGGGCTATGCCGAGTACGAGACCGCTATGGCCGCCTTCGACTTGGTCGACCCCATCTATCGCAAGGCCGTCGAGTATACCCGTCCGCTCGCTGCCAAGTGGGCCGAGCAGAACGCCGACAAGCCCTGCATTAATGTCATGGCTCAGGGTCCGCTTTTTGGTGCCGCTTACGTCTTTAGCATCTGCAACGTACAGGAGATGCTGCAGATCGACTCCTGCACCATCAACACCTGCGACTTCTTCCACGGCCCCTTCGAGATCCTGGACAAGCGCACCTCGCTGTTCCAGCTCATCAGCGTCGGCCGCAGCCGCTGCAATGACGAGCGCGGCATCCGCTTCGTCAATCAGTACGGTGGCGAGCGCGTCTATCAGCTCGACGCCAAGGAGCTTGGCCTCAACGACATCAAGGACAGCGTGAGCGAGTACTTCAACCACCTGATCTTTGCGCCGATCCTCAACAACGTGTACATGCGTGCGCTTTCTGCCGTCACCCACAAGGACTACATGACGCGCCGCTACATGTGGAAGTTGGACTACTAGGGGATATTGGTTCCGCCGTTCTACCGAACGGCGGACCGGCCGACGCTGCGCACCCGGCATTTGGCCAATCTGCCGTTCAATTTCAAAGGCGCGACCAGAAGGTCAGCGCCTTTTCATTTCACGGC
>CABQKL010000060.1 GCA_902464645.1 uncultured Collinsella sp. | reverse complement strand
ATAGCGGCATCGAGGTTCTGGTACACGTTGGCGTCGATACCGTCAACATGAACGGCGACGGCTTCGAGGGCTTCGTCAAGGCCGACGACGTCGTGAAGGCTGGCCAGCCCTTGCTCAAGATTGACCGCGCCAAGATCGCTGCCGCCGGTTACAAGGACTGCGTCGTCGTGGCCGTGTCCAACACCGCCGAGTTCGCCGACGTCGAGCTCGCCGTCGAGGCCGAGTCTGCCGTCGCCGCCGGTGACGCCATCGTTAAGGTCGTCCGCAAGTAGTCTGCGGCAACATAAGGATGTGCAAGGGTGGTCGGGTTATCCGGCCACCCTTTTTTAATAGGCTAAACAGGTGCATTTTATTGCAGGGGGCTTGTTTCACGGGCCATTCGCTCGTCAAATTGAGCCGCCTGCGCTTTTGCGACGCAGGGGGTTGGGCCGGGCCGCTAATATGGACTTGCTGTTACGACGTGCGCTGCGCAGGGAACGCGGCGCCGCTTGTTTGGAGGAATGTCATGAAAAAGAAGCTGCTGCTTGCGCCTCTGATGGCCGCCCTGGTCGCGTGCGTGGTTTTGCTTTCAGGCTGCGGAGGGCCTTCGGTGGAAGAGCTCATCACCAACGACCTTACGAGCCAGTTTGACGAGATCAAGAACGGCGGCGATGACTTCCTTGCCGGTCTGGAAGAGGCTTCGGGCGACGAGTTTGAGCAACTGGGCATCGATCCCAAGGAGTACGCCAAGAGCTATCTCGAGGGTTTTGATTACAAGATCGGCGATGTGACGGTCGATGAGGACAAGGGCACTGCGACCGCCGAGGTTACCATCACCTGCAAGTCCATGAATAAGATCGTCGAAGATTTCGCCACCCAGTATCAGGAGAAGGTCGCCGCGCTCGATACGATGCCTTCCGAGGACGACCTGTACAAGATGGCCGGCCAGGTCATGGTCGACGTGACCAAGGCCGCTAAGACCAAGGACACCAAGGTCACCTTTAAGTATTCCGCCAACGAGGATAACGAGTGGTCTGCCGACGATTCCGCAACCACCGAGATGATGAATGCGATGATGAGCTAGGGGGTTACGCGGTTCTACGAACCGCGTAACTGCTCGACGCTGCAAGCCCGCCAGAGCGGCAATCTGCCTTTCAACTTCGGCGGCATGACCAGAAGGTCAATGCCGCCTTGTTTCAAGGCACCTTGCTCGCTCTGGCGGGCTTTCGCTGTCGTTGCCAAAACAACGGCGTTCCCTTGGCTGGCCTAAAGTGGCACTTGTGCCTGTGGCGTTGCCATCGCTGCCGAAGGCGGCAGTTGGGGAGGTTCCTTTTCTGCCGGCAGTTGGGGACACTTCTTTGGTGCGGGGGCAGCTAAAAGAGTCCCGTCCCACATTAGCTGCCCGTGGGAGGGATGAGCGGTTACTCGCCCAGAATCAGCGCCGCGAGCTCTGCCTGGCTATCCACCACGTAGTCGGCGCCGGCGGCCTCCAGCTCTGCGCGGCCGCGGAAGCCCCAGCTGACGCCCGCGCTCTTAAGGCCGGCGTTGTGGCCGGTCAGGATATCGACATTGGAATCGCCCACATAGAGCGTGGTTGCCGGATCGGCGCCCAGCTCCTCCATCACATGCAGCGTGACGGGTGCTTCGGGCTTGGGCGGAAACGCATCGACACGGCCCTGTACCAGCGCAAAGCGTTCGGAACCAAAATACTTCTCGATAAGCGGAGCCGCCGAGACGTGGTCCTTGTTGGTGAGCACGGCAAGCTGCACGCCCGCGGCACGCAGGCGGTCGAGCATCTCGACTGTGCCGGCATAGGGGGCGGTGTGGTCCTCCTTGTGCTCGCCGTAGTAAGCCCTAAACTCGGCAAGCGTCTGCTCAAACATACGGCCGTCGCCCGCATACTCGGCAGGCATAAAACGCTCAACCAGCTTGAGCATGCCGTTTCCCACCTTGTAGCGGTACTCGTCGACGGCAAACGTGGGCCAGCCGTGCGTCTCGCAGGTATGGTTGCCGGCGGCTGCCAAGTCCTCGAGCGTGTTGAGGATGGTGCCGTCCAGGTCGAAGATCACATGGGAAAAAGCTGCCATAGGTACGCTCCCATCAAGATGACTCATCAAAACGGCACCCATGATAGCGCGTGCCGTTCCAGTCGGGCATGAGCGGGCCAAATGTCCCTCGTGGGACTGAGGGGGCCAAAAGTCCCCGTTAAAACGCTTAAATGGCCTCTAACAGGTACATTTGGCCCCCTCAGCCCCACGGGGGACACTCGGCCCGCTCAATCTTGCGCACGGGGCTTATCGGCCTGTTCAACCCTGCGGGGAATGCCGCCTGCCAGATGCAAACGACCGGTCACGGGTTGTTACGAGTGCCGTGTCCATACTTCCTTAACACATAAGATAAGCTGATAACTGCATATTCAATCCGATTTACCCAGCTAAAGTGTTCTCATTACGCATATTGTTGGTGGGTAGTTCGGGCTCCGTGTGGAGGGGAGAACGTATGAGGTTACCGGCTTTTGCTAAGAAGGCGTTTAGGGGGGGCATAGTCGCGGCGCTTGTGCTTGCCATGCCCGCGCCCGCGCTCGCCTGCACGCAGGTTTACATCGGTAAGAACCAGACAACGACGGGCGATGCCTATGTCGGCCGCGCCGAGGACTATTCACCTCGCTACTGCAAGACCTTTGGCGTGCAGCAGCCGATCGACAACCCTGTCTTCCGTTCTTTCGAGAACGATTCTGTGCCGGGGACCGGCTTTGAGTACACCTATCAGGGTCGCTCGTATCGTTACACCTATGTTCGTGACAATCCCGATGAGTGGGATGCCCAGGACGACGAGGCAGCGTCCCGCGTGTATTCCGAGGCCGGCACCAACGAGCGCGGCGTCTCCGTTTCCGCGACGCTCACAACGGATTACAACGACGGAATCGATGCTATCGACCCTCGTGTCGACACGGGCATCGGCGAGTATAACCTGGCCGACTACCTGTTGAGCGTTTCGTCCACGGCGCGCGACGGCGTGGAGAAGCTCGGCGCCATCATCGATCAGTATGGCTCTCAGGACTGCAACCAGATCGTCATTGCCGACAATACCGAGACCTGGATTTTCGCTCAGCTTTCGGGCCATCAGTGGATTGCCGTCAAGATGGGCGACGACGTGGCGTCCGTTAATCCCAACATCGGCGGCCTGCAGTATAAGGTCGATCTTGACGATGCGAGTCAGTGCCTGCACTCGGCCGATGTCGTGACGCTGCCCGAGTCCAACGGCGTTCTCGTAACCTATGACGACGGCACGCCGAACATCTTCAAGACGTATGGCAAGGAGAATTCGGGTTCGTCGCAGAATACGCGCCTGGCCCAGGGACGTGCTTACTTCGGTGCTGCCCTTGCGCCTCAGACGGACTATACCGTTGATGAACAGGGTCGCGTCACCTCGCTCATCGACCCGCAGCTGACGTTTACGCCGGGCATCAAATCCGATACGTTCACGGCGTTGCGTTCCCTCGCTGCCCGCGGTGAGCAGGATGACAGCCTCAACGCCAATCTCAACAGTGCCCTGTATGCCATCGGCAACAACAGGACGACCGAGGGCAATATCTTCCAGATTCGGTCCGGCCTTTCCAGTGATATCGCCACGATTCAGTGGGAAGCGCTTTCGCGTTGCGAGTTCAGCGTGTACCTGCCCAGCTACTCTGCGCTGTTGACGGAAGTTCCGGCTGACTACTTCCCGGCGTGGAACACGGTGGACGGCACTTATACAGGACGCAAGGACGACGTTGCGCAGGCTTTGGTCGAAAAGGACGGCAAGAACCTCGACTACGTCTTCATGGACATCAACACGCTCGCCTACAACAACCGTGCCTCGATGGGTGAGAACGTGCGCGCCTACCTCGATGTCCTTCAGAAGCAGGTTATCGCCCAGCAGGACGTTGTTGACGGGTTGATGCAGGCGACCCCTGCCGATCAGCGCACGGACCTTGCCAACAAGGCGTTTGCCGCAGTGAGCGAACAGGTCTACAACAAGGCGGCCAAGCTTCTCGATGAGATGCGCGCCTATGTGAATGCGGGAGATACCTCGAGTGCGTTTATGCCGAGCGACTATGACGCCGAGAATGGAACCTCCCGGACCCCGATTATGTACGCGTCCGCTTTTGTTGCTCCCAGCATCACGGCTCAGCCGCAGTCGGTAACGTGTGCTCAGGGCGCTGAGGCCAAGCTGAGCGTTGCTGCGACGGTTGATGACAGCGTGGATGGCTCGGATGCCCAGCTTACCTACCAGTGGTTCGTCAAGGGCGAGGACGGTAACTTCTCTGCCATCGACGGGGCGACGGCGGCTGAGTACGTCGCCGCGACGACCGTGGTCGGTTCAAAGGTGTATCGCGTTGAGGTGACGAGTGCTGCCGGGCTGGTTTCCACGTCCGATGAAGCGACGGTGACCGTGACGCAGGCTGCGCAGGAGGAGCCTGGGCAGAAGCCCGGTCAGAAGACGGATGTGAAGACGGACGTCAAGACCGATACCGCCAAGAAGGCGACCAAGGGAGGGCTTGCCAAGACCGGTGATTCGTCTGTGGTGACCGTGGCGCTTCTGACGGTGGCTGGAGTTCTGGCCGTTATGGGGGCCGTGCTTATCCGCAAGCGTGCGAATTAACCGGAGCGGGTCATAAACGACAGCCCTAACTAAAAACGGTCCCGTACGAGTAATCGTGCGGGACCGTTTGCTTGAGCTAAAGCAAAATGAGCGGGCCAAAAAGCCCCCGTGGGACTGAGGGGGCCAAAAGTCCCTGTTAAAACGCTTAAATGGCTTCTAACAGGTACATTTGGCCCCCTCAGCCCCACGGGGGACATTCGGCCCGCTCAATCTTGCGGGCGGGCTTGGTTCGTTAGCGGCCTAGTGGCGATATGGGTTGCCTATAGGTGGTCATCCGGGAGCCATATGGCTCGGGTATGGCGGTTTTTTGTGTAGCGCATTGACCGATTTACCTGCGGTAACGTACACTTCCTCCGATTAAAAATAGAAGCCGGAGCACGGGTGCGCGCGAGCGCATAAAGGGGAATCGGGTGAGAATCCCGAGCAAGGCGGTTACTGTATGCGGGCGCGCCCGCGAGTCAGATTACCTGCCCGCGCTCTTCTCGAAACCGAGGGCCTCTCTGTTTGCCGCTGGATTCCGGTCTACAAGGGGTGCTGCTGAGCGTGCGTTTTGCTGCCGATAGGGTGGCTGACGTGCGCCTTTGTGCTGCCGGGGTATCGCCTGTCCCGCCTTCTTCGCCATGGCTCTATTGCAGGTTCGCGAAAGAAGGAGAATGGGTGACGCGAAACAACATTATGCTCAAGCGCCTGGGAGCCGCTGCTTTCTCGGCGCTGCTCGTCTGGTCGATGCCGGGTACGTCGGCATTTGCCGAGGGCGTGGCAGAGGTCGCTGTGCAGGCGCAGGCCCAGGCCTCGCAGCAGGCGGATACTGCCGAGAATGCCGACGAGTCGAGTTTCACTGCGGACGAGCAGACGGGTGCTGAAGGCGCCGAGGCATCGGCGGACGAGGCGAGCTCCGAGGCCGCTCCGTCTGCCGATGAGAGCCTTGCTGCCGCGGCGGACATCGACGACGAGGATGCCGATGCTCAGCAGGCACGCGGCGCGCGCGTCGCCAAGGCCGGCGAGACCGTGATGGTCTCTTTTGCCGATGAGCTGCCCACCATCATCGAGGCCGGGGCTGTCGTGAAGCTCGCGGCGAATATCAGCCTTGAGGCTGGCCAACAGATCGAGACCGTGGCCGGTACGCTCGATGGCCAGGGCCACAGCATCGTGCTCAACGGCAAGGCGCTGGCGAAGAGCGTGGCTGGTACGGTACAGAATCTGGGCGTGACGGGTTCGATGACGATTTCTGGCACCGACGGTCCTATCGCCACCACATGCTCGGGTACCGTGCAAATGTGCTGGTCGACGGCAAGCCCCTCTGACGACAATTGGACTTTCGCTGACGCTGCCGGTCTTGTAGGCAAGCTCGATGGCGGTTCGGTGCTCAACTCGTATTACGCCGGCAGCCTCAGCGGCATGCCCTTTGGCGGTTACGGCCTCGTTGCCTGGTATCAGTCTGGCACCGTGACCAACAATCTGTTCACTGCGGGCGATCAGGCGTGCGGCTACAAGGTCGATTCTTCCTTTGGCAGCAAAATCTCTGTCGACGACCTCAAGACCCAGGCCTCGGTCGATAAGCTCAACACCGATGCCCCTGCCACCGGCTTTACCTGGTCTGCGCAGGGCGGTTTGCCTGTGCTGATCTCGGGCGGCGCTGCGGTCGTCGTGAACAAGGATGCCCTCAAGGCTGCGATTGACGATGCCAACGCCAAGATCGAGAACGACTACACGGCCGAGAGCTGGTCGAAGCTCGCTGAGGCCCTTGTGAGCGCTCAAGACGTCTACGCCAACGATGACGCCAAGCAGGCCGAGGTCAACGCCGCAACCAAGACACTCACCGATGCTATTGCCGCGCTCGAGAAGCCCAAGCCCACCGAGCCCGTGGCTCAGCCGCAGAACGTAGTGCACCTGAGCTCGCAGAGCGACCTCGAAAACAAGTTCAAGCCCGCCGACGCCGACGCCTATTACGTTCTCGACAACGACATTACCATCGATGACGAGTACTTCTTTGCTCCCATGGGCATACTTGCGGGCACACTCGACGGCCAGGGCCACACCATCACCTTCGCCAACGGCGGTGGCGTGAAGTCGCTCATGGGCGGCGTTGCCTCCACGGGCGTGGTGCAGAACATCTCGTTTGCCGGCAAACTGAAGCAAGCGACGGACGGCAAGGCGTTCGGCCCCCTGGGCAACAGTGTGCAGGGCGCCGTGCTCAACTGCTCCACGAGCGTGACCGGCAAGGGCGTTGCGGGCTTTGCGCGCACGCTCGACGGCGGCATCGTGTCCAACTGCGTGTCGACCTCCGAGGGCACGGCGGGCGCGCTGTTCGCGACCTACAACGCGGGCCAGCTCGTCAACACCTACTGGGGCGCATTCCTCACCAACAAGATGGACGCCCCCGCCTCGGCGCTCGTCAACGCCTATGCCGTCGACCCGGCCGACATGGCCACCGACGCCTTCGCCGACCTCATCAACGCTAACTGCGGCGCCAACGGCAGCAGCTGGGGTATCGATAAAAATGGCACGCCGGTCTTTGGCTCGGGCAACAGCTACCAGGCGCCCGAGGATACCACGCCCGACGACACCTACACCGTGAGCTTCACGGCCAATGACGGCACCAGCCAGGCGGTTGCCGACCATATGCTCGAGGTTTCGCCCGACGCTGTGAACGCCTACCGCAAACTTGGCGTTTTTGCGCTTAAGGGCGTGCCGGCCACGAGCACCGTCACCTGGGGCACCGACGATGCCAACCGCGGAAACATCGGTATCAACGAGTCCACGGGCGAGCTCTACATCTACGACAACGCCACCGGCACGGTGACCGCCACCGAGCATAAGGCCAATGGTTCCGAGCAGACCGTGGCCACCATCAAGATCAAGGCCAAGGCCAAACAGTTCGATGACTTTGAGCTGTGGTATCGTGCCTCCGACGGCACCGTGAGCGACGTGACCGATGGTGCGGCTACCGTCCAGGGCTCTGAGGTGCGCAACCTCGAGGTGCGCGTGCATTACGTCGACGCCGATAAGGACGAGTACGTGCCCGTTTCGTTCAGCCGCTTCCACTTTGCCTCGAGCGATCCTACGACCATCTACAGCAACGACTACTCGGCCTGCTTTTACTTCAAGCATGCCGGCAGTGCCACGATCACCGTTACCCCGCGCGACGTCGCATCTGCGGGCGCTGGCTCCAAGAGCGTGACGCTGATGTCAGAAGCCGTGGCCGCCACGTCCATCTCGATGGGCTATAACGAGGACGGCGCCACCGTCTACCTGCAGGGCCGCAACCCGCTCTCCGAGCGCGGCGCGTTTTTGACCGATCACGCACGCCCGGTGGTGGCGCCCGACAACGCCATCAACCGCGACAACTTTACCGTGACGAGCAGCGATCCTGCCGTGGCGGCCTACGCCACCGCGGGCGAGATCGGCTACACGGCGTACAAGGCTGGCACCACCACGTTTACCGCGACGCTGCCCGACACGGACGCCGATGGCAAGGTCATCAGCGCGTCGTGCGACGTGACTTATGCTTACCAAAATCCGCTTGCGAGCGTGACGGCCGGCACGGACAGCCTCTACCTCAAGGCCGGCTCGGCGCAAAAGCTCGACCTGACCTTTACCGGTAAAAACGACGCGGACGGCTGGAGCGTGACCGAGCCCGGCCTCACCTGGACGTTCAAGACGCTCGACGGCAAGGACGCCTCGGGTATCGTGGGCATCGACCGCATCGAGAAGGGCGCCTGGAAGCACGTCGACGGCGCTCCCGATGACGGCCTGTACGTGGCCTCGAGCGACTACACGGTGACTGCGCTTTCGGCCGGCACGGTGGTCGCGACGGGTACGCCGGTGGACACGACCGCCGGTGCCGAGCCCGTGACGCTTACCATCACCGTGGCCGGTGTGGCCGCGAGCCCCGCCACGAGTGAGTCCGCCTCGGCGGGCATCGATGCTGCCGCTGCGTTCATCGACGTGCGCCGCAGCTCCGACGCCTTCCAGTACGGCGACGAGTGGGAGATCTACGACTTTGCCAAGGCGGGCCGCAAGATCGATTCCAAGCTGCTCGACAACTACCGCGCCTCGCTGGCCAAGCACAAGGCCGAGTGGGGGAGTGCGACCTGCGCTCTGACTGAGACCGAGCGTGTGGCGCTGGCCCTCTCCGCCATCGGCGAGGACATCACCGACTATGACGGCGTCAACCTGGTCGAGCTCATCTGCAGCCGCACCGATATGACGCGCGCCAACGAGAAGATCTTTGCGCTGATGGCGCTTAATGCGAGCGGCTCGGATGTACCCGCCGGTTCTGCCTGGACGCGCGCGAGCCTCGCGGACGCCGTCTGCGAGCTTCTCGGCAGCGACGACGCCGTGGAGGGCACGCGTCTGGGCGACGTGGACCTGACGGCCATGGCGATCCAGGCCGTGGCGCCCTATGAGGGCGACACCAAGGTCGATGCTGCCATCGAGAACGGCCTCTCCTACCTCAAGGGCAAGATGAGCGCGGGCACCTGTGATTTCGGTTCTGCCGAGGCCAATGCCCAGGTGATCCTCGCGCTGCTTTCGCTCGACCGTGACCCGGCCAACCCCGTTAACGGGTTTGCAAATGCCGTGACCAACGTGGTCTGCGCGCTGGACCTGTACCGCGTGGACGGCGGCAACGGCTATGCGCACAGCAAGGGCGGCGCGGCCAACGCCATGGCGACCGAGCAGGCGCTCCGCGCGCTCACGACGTATCGTGTCTCCTCGGGAGAGACGATTGCCTGGAAGACGGCCGTGACGGCGGGCAAGGGCTCGAGCAGCAAGGACCCGCAGAAGCCCACGGTGGCGCCGGGCGTCCTGACGCCGGGTGCCGGGTCGGACGGCGGTGCCGGCAACGGGACCGCCGGTTTTGCGGGCGTAATGGCTCCTGTGGCCGCCAAGATGGCCGGTGCTTCCTCGAGCGAGGGCGCCAAGGCAGCTGGCGATTCCAAGGCCGAGGCCGAATCCGGCAAGAAGGATTCGACGGAGTCTTCCGTCGCCGGCAAGACAGACAAGAGCGGCAAAAAGTCGGGCACGTCCGGCAAGACCGCCGCGTTGAGCGCCGGCGCCGCCAACAAGGCTGTGGACGCGGGCTCGAACGGCTTTGCCATCGCCGGTGTTGCCGTGGGCATCGTCGGTATCGCGGCCGTCGGCGGCTGGTTTTTCTACACCAAGCGTCGCGCGGCGTAGCGAGCGTCTGCCTGACAGGTAAATACTGCAAGGAGTATGGTTTTGCAAAGCGAAGGGCCCTCCTGCCGATCAGCTCGGCAGGAGGGCCCTTCCGTCTCCCCGCAGTTTGAGTGGGCCAACGTCCCAGTGAAAATGGGCGGGCCGATTGTGGTCGGATGCTGGGCAGCTTGCAGAGCGGCCGCTAGCAAATCCTGGGCAGCTGCTCTCCTACGAGCATGTCGAGGATACGGGTCGAGCCCCAGCCGGTGCGCACGCGCACAGCGGGACGGGCACCCTCGGCAAGCGGCAGCACGCGACCGATGATGGCGGCATTCTCGCCGTAGCGGGCGGCGCGCATGGCGGCTAGCGCGGCATCGGCTTGCTCGGCCGGCACGACGGCAACCATCTTGCCCTCGTTTGCCACCTGCAGCACATCGTAGCCGAGCATCTCGCAGGCGGCCTGCACGTCGGGACGCACGGGCACGGCATCCTCGTCGACCTCCATGGCAACACCGCTGGCCTGGGCAAACTCGTTGAGCGTGGACGCCAGGCCACCGCGCGTGGGGTCGCGAAAACAACGCGTGCCGGGCGCTGCGGCCAGAACGTCGGCAATCAGGTGGTTGAGCGGCGCGGCATCGCTTTCGATCGTGCTCGAAAACGCCAAGCCCTCACGCTGGCTCATGATGGCGATACCGTGGTCGCCCAGTGTGCCCGACACCAGGATGACGTCGCCGGGTCGGCAGTTGGTGCCGCTGAGCGCCACACCCGTGGGAACCTCGCCCACGCCGGCGGTATTGATGTAGACGCCGTCGGCCCCGCCGCGCTCGACCACCTTGGTGTCGCCCGTGATTATGGACACGCCCGCCTCACGCGCCGTCTCGGCCATCGTCTGCACAATCTGGCGGAGCTTATCCATGGGATAGCCCTCTTCGAGGATAAAGCCGCACGATAGGTAGCGCACATTGGCGCCCGAGGTCGCGACGTCGTTGACGGTTCCGCACACGGCGAGGCGGCCGATGTTGCCACCGGGGAAGAACTGCGGCGAGACTACAAAACTGTCGGTCGACATGGCGATGCGCCCGCTCGCGGGCAGCGCGGCGACGCCGGCGTCGTTGCCTTCGAGCAGCTCGGGCGACCCAAAGGCATCCAAAAAGACCTCATCGATGATGCGTTTCATCATCTGACCGCCAGAGCCGTGGCCCAACAGGACGGTGCTATCGGTGGCAGTACGGGACATATCGAAAACTCCAATCGTGGGTGGAATTATATGGGTGAGGCGCAGCGTCGACCGGTCCGCCATTCGTTAGAACGGCGGAACCTAATAGTCGCGGTAGCGGTAGTACGCCGCGCAGCTACCTTCGGAGCTCACCATGCAGGGGCCGACGGGGTGTTCGGGCGTACATGCGTGGCCGAACAGCGGGCAGTCGCTTGGCGTGATGGCACCGCGCAGCACGTCGCCGCAGCGGCATCCGCGTGGCTCAACCGTCGGTTCAATGGGCACGTCAAAGCGGGCGCCGGCATCAAAGCGCGCGAATTCGGGTCGGATGGAAAGACCCGAATTGGCAATCGGTCCCAGCCCGCGCCACGTGGCGTCGCACGGCTCAAATACCTGCTCGACCAGCTGGCGTGCTACGGGATTGCCGTCTGCATTGACGCCGCGGCGGTAGGCGTTGTCGATCGCCGGCCTGCCTTCGACAACCATCTGGACCAGCATGCAGATGCCCTGCAAGATATCGACCGGCTCAAACCCGGTGACCACGCCCGGGGTCTCGAACTCATCGACCAAAAACCCAAAGGGTGCCAGGCCTGTGATGGTAGCGACGTGACCAGGCAGGATAAAGCCGTCGATGGTCGTCTCGGGGTCGTTGGAGATCGCGCGCAGAGCCGGCGGCGTGGTCTTGTGAGCACAGTAGACCGAGAAGTTCTGGAGCCCGCGCGCGTCGGCCTCCAGGATGGCGGCGGCAATGGTGGGCGTTGTGGTCTCAAAGCCGACGCCCATAAAGATAACCGGGCGTTCGGGATTTTGCTCGGCAATGTCGAGTGCGTCGAGCGGAGAGTAAACGATGCGGATGTCGCGCCCCGCCGCCTTTTGCGCGGCGAGTGAGGTGGACGATCCGGGCACGCGCATCATGTCGCCAAAGGTGGTGATGATGGCGCCGTCTATGTTGGCGAGCGCAATTGCGTGGTCGATGTCGCGGTTGGCGGTAACGCAGACGGGGCAGCCCGGTCCGCTCAGCAGCTTGAGCCCGACCGGCATAATGGAGCGAAAGCCATAGCGGCCGATGCTCACGGTGTGCGTGCCGCAGACTTCCATAAGGTTGATGGTGCGGTCGCCGACGAGTTCACGGATGCGTTCGATGAGCTCGCGGGCCAGCTTGGAATCGCGAAATGCCGAAAAGTCGATACCGGAGCGAGCCGGCTGTCCGGCCGCCACTAGTATGCCTCGGCCGGGTTGGTGGCAAGTTGGTCTTCTTCGACCAGTTCGCTCATGGCATTAACGAGCTCGAGCGTTTCTTGCGCTTCCTGCTCGTCGACGATCTGGATGCCAAAGCCGGCGTGTACGAGAATATAGTCGCCAACCTGCGCCGTCG
>CABQKL010000059.1 GCA_902464645.1 uncultured Collinsella sp. | reverse complement strand
GTGCTGGGCTAAAAAGCTGGTAAACGGACTGGACACGGGTTCTCGCATTCTTTCTTAGGTTGCACCGTTGCATTATGCAGACTACATATTGCCACATTGGGGCGTCGAGCGCGGCGGTTGAAGACGATTGAGTCTTGCGGTCGCAAACGCGGCAAGGGGCTCGGCTAGATAAGCCCAAAGTGTTCGAGCGCGGTGACGACGCCGTCGTGGTCGAAGCTGTCGGTTACGTAGTCGGCCTTTTCCTTGAGGAAGTCCGGCGCGTTGCCCATGGCGATGCCAACATCGACCGCCTCCATGAGGGCGATGTCGTTGCTCGCGTCGCCAATGCCATATACGGTGCCGTGGTCTGGTCCCAGGGCGTCAAGCACAGCCTTGATTCCGGCCCGTTTGGTGCACTCGCGCGGCGAGATTTCTGTGACCTCGAGCTCGAGCTCGTTGAGGCAGAGCAGAGGTCCAAGCTCTTCATCTTGGGCGATGCGGTTGGCAAGTGGTGTGGACATAAGAATTTTATAGGCGTTGTAGTGCTCAAGTTGCGTGACGGCGTCGCCCACGGTGCGTGCGTATCCGTACGTCTCGGGGGCATCTGCACTCATGCGCACGACGCGATCGATGCCCTCAAAGCGAATGACCTCGCCCGATTGCTCGAGATAGGGGGCGAGGCGCTGTAACATGCCGGGGCTTATGGCAGCGTTTCGCACGACGCGCCCCTCGAGTTCGGCGTAACCGCCCGCGAGGCACACGACGCCTGCCCACGGCAGTTCGAGCAGCTTGGGATGGATGCAGCTGAGGGTGCGCCCCGTACAGATAAAAGCTTTGTTGCCGTTGGCGACAAACGTGCGAATTGCCTGTGCAACCGTCTCGTTGGGATAGGGGGAAAGATCTCGCTCGCCCTCGGGGAGCTCTTGGGCAAGTTTGGGATCTTGCCAGGCGAGCGTACCGTCGATGTCGAAGAAGCAGACATTGCCATACTTTTTGGCGCCATCGCCGGCATGAAAAGGCGAGGCGGCGAATGCAAAACCCGGTTCGAGTCCCATAATCTGATCAAAGTGTTCTTTGACGCGGGGTACCGAGATGCCGATGATTACCTGAGCGGTCTTGCCGGTGACGATGAGGCCTTTGGCACCCGCTGCGACAAAGGTCGCATTGTCCGCGACGATGGAGGGATCCACGACTTCGACGCGCAGACGCGTGGCGCAGTTGGTTGCGCCCGCAATGTTGGAGACGCCGCCCAGAAGCGTCACAACCTGCTCGGCGAGGAGATGATCTTGTGAGGCTTGGTTGCCGGAAGCGCCGGTTTTGGATGAGCGCTTTTCGTCAACGTCGTTTCCCGTCAAGCGTGAGAGCGCCGCGTTGCTGGCGATATGGTCCTCGCGTCCCGGGGTTTTAAGGTCAAAGGTCAGGATAAGACCTCGAAAGCTCAGAAAGAAGATGACGCTAAAGATGAGTCCGATTCCGAGTGCCAAAAGGTAGGAGCCGGCATGCGCCCGCATGAGCGGGATAAAGTTGAAGGCAGCCATTTCCATAAAGCCGCCCGAGAAGATGCCAACGACGCCAAAGAAGTTCATAGCCATGGCGAGGCAGGAAGATAGGGCGGCATAGAGCAAAAAGAGCCCGGGATAGGTGAACATAAAGAGAAACTCGAGCGGCTCGGTGACGCCGCAGACCGCCGAAGCGACGATGGCGGGCAGAAGGATGGCCTTGAGGCCAGCGCGGCGTTCGGGCTTGGCGGTGGTGTAGAACGCAACGGCGATGGCAGGAAGGCCAAAGAGCTTGACCCAGCCGGTGGCGGTGAAACCAGCCCACGGCGCAAGCTCATTGAGGGGGCGCGTGCTATGGGAGAGAATGGGGAGCAAATTGGTCCACGTGGCGTAGATACCGTCGTTAATAACTAAATTGTCGTAGTAGATAGGCATGTAGAGCAGGTGGTGCAGCCCCATGGGCTCGAGTGCTCGCTCCAAAAACGCAAAGATACCCACGCCGAGGGGGCCGACGCCCACAAGTGCGTGGCGCAGCGTTTCGGTCGCTGCGTATACGAAGGGCACGATGGCGGCCGAGATGGCGGCAAGGGCGAACACGGCAAAAAAGCTGATGAGGTAGACCAGCGAGGAACCCGAGAAGGTGCCGAGCCAATCGGGGACCTTGGCATCGTAGAAGCGGTCATGGATGGCGACGACGGTTGCCGATACCGCTAGCGGGCCGATAATGCCGGTGTCGAGCGTCTTGATGCCGTCGATGATGGTAATGCCGCTAGCGGGGGTCAAAGACGACGGGTACTTAAGTCCAAGGTTGTCTCCGCTTAGCTTGATGATCTCGCTCAAAAAGAAGCAATAGGCAAAATAAGCCACGAGCGCCTCGAGGCAACAACGTGCCGGTTGCTTTTGGGCAAGGCCGATGGGCAGCGCTACGGCAAAAAGGAGCGGAAGTCGCTTAAAGACCGTCCACGAGCCGCGCTGAATGATAGTCCAAAAAACGTACCAAGGGGTTCCGTATACGGCGAGGTCGCCGACGATATCCGCAGACGTTGCGAGGGCGGAGACGCCGACCATAAGGCCCGATATGGAAAACAACATGGCGGGCGCGAACATTGCCCCGCCAAAGCGTTGGATTTTTTGCAGCATGTTCTGCCTCCCGTATATCGAGGCGCGTTGCGCGTGGTGAAACGTTTAAACAATGGATTCATTGTAGAGGACCAGACGATTGTCGTACCGGCAGTTTTGAGCGAAACCGGTTTGGGCGCGACAGAAACCGTCAACGGTTAAATCCTGTCGCTTTGCCGATAATCGGTTTAAACAACTTTAAGAAATGCTATGCTGCCTAGCCATACATATTCATTAGAGGTGAAGTCATGCCAAAAGCGATATACGAAGGAATCTACCGAGAAATACGCTCGCGCATCATTAACGGGACCTATGCGTTTCAGGAGATGCTGCCAACCGAAGCCGAGCTGACCGCGGAATTTGGCTGCACGCGCAATACCGTCCGCCGCGCTTTGAGCATGCTGGCCGACGGGATGTTTGTGCAGCCCATACACGGCAAGGGCGTGCGCGTTATTTGGCTTAAGGGCGAAACCGACATGTTGGGCGCACTCGAAGAGGTTGAGTCGTTTGGCGAGTTCGCAAAACGCAACAATGCCGTTGCTTCGACCGAGGTCAAGTCTTTTGAACATCTGGTGTGCACCGAGCAACTTTCTCGACGCTTGGGATTTAAGACAGGTGAGCAGTTGATTCGCGTGGTGCGCGTCCGAAGCCTTAACGGCAATGCGCGCCAAGTAGACCATGGCTACTTTTTGGAGTCGATCGCCAAGGGCCTGACCCCCGAGATCGCGGCAGATTCTATTTACGGCTATCTGGAGCACAAGCGCGGTGTCAAAGTGATGGCGAGCCGTCGTACGGTGAGTGTCGAGCTCGCCAACGATGAGGACTGCAGCTATCTTGACCTCGGCAAATACAACTGCGTTGCCGTCATGGAGAGCCAGTCGTACACCTCGGATGGCATCTTGTTTGAGGTGACGCACACTCGCACACACCCCGAGATCTTCCACTACCGCGTCAACTCCAAGCGATAGCCGGCCAGCTCGCAGCCTGACGAGACTCATGCCCTCAAAGCGAAAGCGCCCGGTCAAACCGACGATGCATCGGCTTGACCGGGCGTTTTCTCTGCATTTGGTAACAATTAATTGTTTATACAAAACTTGTCAAGTATCAAGTTGAAATTACCGTTCACCGAAGTTTTTCTACCGCTCTAGTAATACTTGTTCAAACAAGTAGCCAAATAGCGTATCGTACAAATCAGCAAAAGGGGCAAAGTCCCCGAGCCAATCTCCGAAGGCGGCGGCAAAGGGTGCCGCCACGGTGTGAAAGGGTGGATTGTAATGAAGAACGAAATGAGCAGAAGGCAGTTCCTGGGCTTTGCTGGTTCCGCGGCTGCGGTTCTTGGTCTGGGTCTCGTGGGCTGCGGTGGCTCCGCCGGCTCCGGCTCCTCTGCTTCTGGTGACGCTGCCGAGGTCTACTTCCTCCAATTCAAGCCCGAGGTCGACAAGGAGTGGAAGGAGATCGCCAAGGCCTATAAGAAGGAGAAGGGCGTCGAGGTCAAGATCGTGACCGCCGCCTCCAACACCTACGAGGAGAAGCTCAAGTCCGAGATGTCCAAGAGCTCCGCTCCGACCCTGTTCCAGGTCAACGGCCCCACCGGTCTTAAGAACTGGAAGGATTACTGCGCCGACCTGTCCGATACCAAGCTCCGCGGTGAGCTCATTGACGACTCCCTGGCTCTGCAGTCCGACGGCAAGGATGTGTGCATCGACTGGGTTCAGGAGAGCTTCGGCATTATTTACAACAAGCAGCTGCTCGAGAAGGCTGGCTACAAGGCCGAGGACATCAACTCCTTCGACAAGCTGAAGGCTTGTGCCGACGACATCCAGGCCCGCAAGGACGAGCTTGGTGTTGAGGGTGCCTTCACTTCCGCCGGCATGGACGACTCCTCCAGCTGGCGCTACACCACCCACCTTGCCAACATGCCGCTCTACTACGAGTTTGAGAAGGAGCACAACCAGGAGGACGACGAGATCAAGGGTGAGTTCCTCGACAACTACAAGCAGATCTTCGACCTGTACATCACCGACTCCACCTGCGATCCTTCGCAGCTTGCTTCCAAGACCGGCGACGACGCCACCAACGAGTTCGCAACCGGCAAGGCCGTCTTCTACCAGAACGGCTCTTGGGCCTACTCTGACCTCGTCAAGGCCGGCATGACCGACGATCAGATTGGCATGATGCCCATCTACATCGGTGTTGACGGCGAGGAGAACCAGGGCCTGTGCTCCGGCGGCGAGAACTACTGGTGCGTCAGTTCCCAGGCTTCCAAGGATGCCCAGAAGGCCACCGAGGACTTCATGTATTGGTGCGTCACCGCTGACACCCCGACCAGCATCATCGCCGACAAGATGGGTCTGACCGCTCCGTTCAAGAGCGCCAAGGAGACCACCAACGTCTTCTCGCAGCAGGCCGTTGCCATGGCCAAGGACGGCAAGAAGACCGTCGCTTGGGACTTCGTCTACATTCCCTCCGAGGAGTGGAAGAAGAACCTCAAGCAGGCTCTGATTGCCTACGCTGCCGATAACAGCAAGTGGGACGGCGTCAAGAATGCCTTCGTCGATGGCTGGAAGACCGAGAAGGCCGCTTCCGAGTAAGCAGTTGCTGCCCAAGCTATCTGATTAGCGACAGGGGGCGGGCAGACGTTGGTTTGCCCGCCCCCTGCATATTGAAAGGACCCTTTTATGGGCAAAGCACTCAAGCGCTGGTGGCCGCTCTTTATGCTGCCCACGTGCCTGGCGTTTATGATCGGGTTCGTGATCCCTTTTATCCAGGGCTTCTATCTCTCGTTCTGCCAGTTTATTATCATTAGTAACGCGCACTTTGTCGGTATCGAGAACTACGTGCGCGCGCTGTCCGATCCGCAGTTCTCCACGTCGTTCTTCTTTACCGTGGCGTTTGCCTTCCTGTCGACGGTGCTCATCAACGTGATCGCCCTGGCCATTGCGCAGGCGCTCACCCGCAAGGCGCTCAAAGGCACCAACATCTTCCGTACGATCTTCTTTATGCCTAACCTGATCGGCGGCATCGTGCTGGGCTACATTTGGCAGATTCTGATCAACTGCCTGCTCTCCAACGTGGGCGCCCAGCTCATCGCTCTTAACTCTGCTGCTGGCTTCTGGGGCCTTATCATCCTGACCCTGTGGCAGCAGGTCGGCTACATGATGATCATCTACATCGCTGGTCTGCAGTCCATTCCGTCCGACTACATCGAGGCCGCCAAGGTCGACGGCGCTACGGCATGGCAGACGTTTTGGAAGGTTAAGATCCCTAACCTGATGCCGACCATCACCATCTGCCTGTTCCTGTCCATCACCAACGGCTTTAAGCTGTTCGACCAGAACCTCGCCCTTACCGGCGGCGCCCCCGCGCACTCCACCGAGATGCTCGCCCTGAACATCTACAACACGTTCTATTCGCGTGCCGGTATCGCATGGCAGGGCATTGGTCAGGCCAAGGCGGTTATCTTCTGCATCCTGGTCGTGGCCATCTCCATGATCCAGCTTAAGGCCACGAGGTCCAAGGAGGTGCAGCAGTAATGAAACGCGATAAGGTTATCAACCGCGCGCTCTCGATTTTCTTTACGATCCTGTCGCTCGCGTGGATCTACCCCGTGTTCATGATTGCGCTTAATTCTTTTAAGAAAGCGACCGCAATCAGCACCACCACGGCATTCGATCTGCTCACGCCCGAGACGTTCAACGGCCTCGCAAACTACATGCACGCCCTTAACGAGCAGGGCTTTGCCTCGGCATTTATGTACTCGCTCATCATCACGGTCACGTCGGTCGTGCTGATCTTGGTGTGCTGCTCCATGTGCGCTTGGTACGTGGTTCGTGTCAACAACAAGATCTCGAACTTCTTCTATTACCTGTTCGTGTTCTCGATGGTCGTGCCGTTCCAGATGCTCATGTTCACGCTGTCCAATTTGGCGGACCGCATCGGCTTTAACACGCCGTTCAACATCTGCTTTATCTATCTGGGCTTTGGCGCGGGCCTGGCGGTCTTTATGTTCGCCGGTTTTGTAAAGAACATCCCGCTCGAGATCGAGGAGGCGGCCATGATTGATGGCTGCAACCCGGTCCAGGTGTTCTTTAAGATCGTCCTTCCCATCATGAAGCCCACCTATCTTTCGGTCGGCATCCTCGAGACCATGTGGGTCTGGAACGACTATCTGCTGCCCTACCTTACGCTCGACTCCACCAAGTACAAGACCATTCCTATCTTGATCCAGTACTTCCGCGGCGGCTACGGCCACGTCGAGCTCGGCCCCATGATGGCCTGCATCATGATGGTCGTTATCCCCATCGTTATCATGTACATCCTCTGTCAGAAGTACATCATCGACGGCGTGGTGGCAGGTGCCGTCAAGGGCTGATGCCGTAACTGTTTTGCAAGTTTCTGCGGCGCCCCTCAGCGCGGCGCCGCATATCGAAAGGTAGAGACATGGCCGAGATCGTTCTCAAACATGTTCAGAAGGTGTATCCCAACAACGAGCCAAAAAAGAAGGGCTTCTTTGGCAAAAAGAAGAAGACCGAGGAGAAGAAGCACAACCTCAAGGTTACCGAGGACGGTGTGCTCGCTGTAGAGGACTTCAACCTCACCGTTCACGACCAGGAGTTCGTCGTCCTCGTTGGCCCCTCTGGCTGCGGTAAGTCCACGACGATGCGCATGGTCGCCGGCCTGGAGGACATTACCTCGGGCGATGTGCTCATCGACGGCAAGCGTGTCAACGACGTGGCGCCCAAGGACCGCGACATCGCCATGGTGTTCCAGAGCTACGCTCTGTACCCCAATATGACGGTGTACGAGAACATGGCATTTACGCTCGAGCTCAAGAAGGTTCCCAAGGACGAGATCGACCGCAAGGTTCGCTCTGCTGCCGAGATTCTGGGCATTACCGAGTACCTCGACCGTAAGCCCAAGGCGCTCTCCGGCGGCCAGCGCCAGCGTGTCGCTATCGGCCGCGCCATCGTGCGTGACCCCAAGGTCTTCCTGATGGACGAGCCGCTGTCCAACCTGGACGCCAAGCTTCGTAACCAGATGCGTGCCGAGCTCATTAAGCTGCGCCACGAGATCAAGGGCACGTTCATTTATGTTACTCACGACCAGACCGAGGCTATGACCCTCGGTGACCGTATCGTGGTCATGAAGGACGGCGTCGTCCAGCAGATCGCCACGCCGCAGGAGGTCTTCAACCATCCCGCGAACATCTTCGTCGCCGGCTTCATCGGCGTGCCGCAGATGAACTTCTTCGATGCCCAGCTGGTGCGCTCGGGCAACGGCTTTACCGTCAAGACCGAGGATATGAACGTGGCGCTCGCCCCCGAGACTTGCGCTCAGCTTGCCCTCAACTGGGACGGCGGCGACGTGAAGGAGATTACGGCCGGCGTGCGTCCCGAGCAGATCCTGCTTGCCGACAAGGGCGAGGAGGGCGCGCTCCAGGGTACCGTCGAGGTGACCGAGCTCATGGGCTCGACCGAGCATGTCCACGTGACCGCTCCCGACGGCCAGTTTGTCCTGATTATCCCCGTCGTCGACCTCGAGGCCAAGGGCGCGCTCAAGGCTGGCGACACCATCTGGTTCAAGTTCGAGAAGAACGCGACCCACCTCTTCGATAAGGTCTCTGGCAAGAACCTTATCTAGGCCCGGTGCATCCAGGCCCTCCCTTTGGGCGACTGCGGTATTGCCATCCTTTTGCCGCGGTCACATATAAGGCTCCCCTCCCGTCCACTGGGCGAGAGGGGAGCCTTTCTTTGTGTTGGGGCTGTCTGACCGGTCGTTTGTCTCGATCTGTAACGGGTGAGGCTGATTTCGGACGTTAGATGTTACAGATCGAGACGGTTCCGCTGAGCTAACCATTTCATCTAAATCTGTAACACCAAAGGTGAATTTCAACTGCTAGATGTTACAGATCGAGATAAACCCAAGGGGAGGGGCCGGTATGTCTCAATCTGTAACAGCTGGGACCGTTTTTACCGAGTAGTTGTTATAGATCGAGATTCTTCGGTCGAGTCGGGTCACAGGGTAGCGTGCGGGCACAAAAAGCGGAGCCGCGTTGCCACGACTCCGCTTTCAAGAGGATGGGTAAAGGAAACGAAATTAGCTCAGGTGCCAAATCTCGTCGTTGTACTGGGAGATCGTGCGGTCAGACGAGAAGGTGCCGGCGTTGGCGATATTGATGAGCGTCTTGCGCATCCAGGCGTCCTGGTCCTCGTAGTCGGCCAACACGCGCTCCTTGGTCTGGATGTACTCCTCGATGTCGAGCAGGGCCATAAACCAGTCCTTGCCCTTAATGTCATCGTGCAGGCGCTGCAGGCGCTCGACGTTGCCGGTCGCCATAAAGGCCGGGTTGGTGATGAAGTCCACCAGCAGTTTAATGCCGGGCTTGCGGTAGAGCACGCCGGCGTCATAGGTGCCGTCGGCATAGAGCTGCTCGACCTGTTTGGACGAGGCACCAAAGGTATAGATATTCTCGTCGCCCACGAGCTCGGCAATCTCCACGTTGGCGCCGTCGAGCGTGCACAGGGTTAGGGCGCCGTTGAGCATGAACTTCATGTTGGAGGTGCCGCTCGCCTCCTTGGAGGCCAGGCTGATCTGCTCGGAGATATCAGCGGCGGGGATCACGCGCTCGGCGGCGGTGACGTTGTAGTTCTCGATCATGACGACCTGCAGGTAGGGAGCCACGTCGGGGTCGTTTGCAATCCACTGCGACAGCGTCAAGATCAGATGGATGATGTCCTGCGCGATAGTGTAGGCAGGCGCCGCCTTGCCGCCAAAGATGATGGTGACGGGGTGCTTAGGTCTGTTGCCGTTCTTGATATCGAGGTACTTCCAGATGATGTAGAGCGCGAGCATCTGCTGGCGCTTGTACTCGTGGATGCGCTTGACCTGGACGTCGATGATGGCGTTGGAGGGAATGGTCACGCCCTGCTCGAGCGCCATGAACTGGCGCATGATGGTCTTGGCCTCGGCCTTGGTGGCGGCCAGGCGCTCAAGAACATCCTTGTCGTTAGCGAATTCGGCGAGCTTGCTCAGGTCGCCGGTGCTGCGCCAATCGGTGCCGATCACATCGTCGAGCAGGCTGGCGAGCGCAGGGTTGGCGCCATGGATCCAACGGCGGAAGGTAATGCCGTTGGTCTTGTTGGAGAACTTCTCGGGATAGATCTCGTAGAACGGGTGAAGCTCGGTGTCCTCCAGAATCTTGGTGTGGAGTGCGGCGACGCCATTGATGGAGAAGCCAAAGTGAATGTCCATGTGGGCCATGTGGACGGTGTCGTGCTCGTCGATGATGGCGACGCGCGGGTCGTCGTGCTCGGCCTTGGCAACCTCGTCGAGCTTGACGATGATATCGGCGATGGCGGGCGAGACCTTCTGCAGGCTGGCGAGCGACCACTTCTCGAGCGCCTCGGCAAGGATCGTGTGGTTGGTGTAGGCGACCATGGAGCGCACGATGGCAACGGCCTCGTCAAACTCGATGTCGTGCTCGGTGGTGAGCAGGCGGATGAGCTCGGGAATGACCATGGTGGGGTGCGTGTCGTTGATCTGGACCACGGCGTAGTCGGCCAGATCGTGCAGGTTGCTGCCGCGCTCGACGGCCTCGTCGATCAGGAGCTGGGCGGCGTTGCTCACCATGAAGTACTCCTGGTAGATGCGAAGCAGGCGGCCCTGCTCATCGGAATCATCCGGATAAAGGAACAAGGTGAGGTTCTTGGCGATCTTCGTCTTGTCGAAGTCGATGGAGCTGCCGGGGACCAGGCCGTCGTCGACACTTGCCAGGTCGAACAGACGCAGGCGGTTCTTGGTGGGCTGGCCGTAACCGGGCACATCGATGTTGACGAGCTTGGAGGTGACGGCAAAATCGCCAAACTCGACGGTGTAGGAGCGGTCGTCATCGATCAGGATGTCCTGCTCGCTAAGCCACTCGTCGGGGACGGCCTTTTGCTGGTTGTCGGCAAAGCGCTGACGGAACAGGCCGTAATGGTAATTGAGGCCCACACCGTCACCGGTAAGGCCCAGCGTGGCAATGGAATCCAGGAAGCACGCGGCCAGACGGCCCAGGCCGCCGTTGCCCAGCGAGGGCTCGACCTCAAACTCCTCAATCTTGTTGAGGTCGTGGCCGGCGGCGGTGAGCTGGTCTTTAACCTCGGCATAGATGCCAAGGTCGATCATGTTGTTGATCAGCAGTTTGCCAATCAAAAACTCAGCAGAGATGTAATAGAGCTTTTTCTTGCCATTGTTGAGCGGGCAGGCGGCAGAGCGCTCCTGCACGAGTTTGACCAGCAGTTTGTAAATGCGGCGGTCGTCGAGCTGCTCGAGCGAGGTGCCAAAAGACTGCTCGGCGAGTTCCATGAGGTTAATTCGGGGCATGTTTTCTCCTGTGATGGGTTGTTTCATGTCTGCAATTCATAAGAAGCCCGCGCGAGGGGATTGGGGTGGCCTCGCGCGGGAAAAGCAAGCGCGTCCGCACGGTGGGGAGGGGTCGGGCGCGGTGGCTCCTATTGAGGAAGCTCGATTTCGGCTTCCGACGGGATGCGGAAGTAGGTCTCGGTCCAGTCGGTGAGTTTGTGCTCGAGCTCGCGGGTGATGGCGCCGTCGAGCATGCGCCAGGTCCAGTTGCCGCCCAGCGTGGCAGGGGTGTTGATGCGCGCCTCGTTGCCCAAGTTGAGCAGGTCCTGCATGGTGTAGATGCACGTGTCGCTCACGCTGGCGGCGATGGTGCGATTGAGTGCATCTGCCATGGGTTCGCCGGCTTGCTGATGGGTGTACAGGGCTGCCTGCTCGCGCTGACGCGGGGTGGCCGTTCTCTCAAACCAACCGCGCGCCGTCTCGTTGTCGTGGGTGCCCACATAGGCGACGGTGTTGGCGATGTAGTTATGCGGCAGGTAGTACGAGTTGGTGCCCTCAAAGGCAAACTGCAGGATCTTCATGCCGGGGAAGCCCGAGTTGTCGCGCATGTCGATGACGCCGGGGGTGAGGAAGCCCAGGTCCTCGGCGATGATGGGCAGCGTGCCGAGCTTTTCCTCGAGCGTCTTGAAGAACTTGAGGCCGGGACCCTGCGTCCACGAACCGTAGGACGAATCGGGCGAGGAGAACGGCACCTCCCAATAGGCCTCGAAGCCGCGGAAGTGATCCAGGCGGATGACGTCGTACATGTCGAGGGCGGCGCGAATGCGGCCCTCCCACCAGGAGAAGCCGTCGGACTCCATGGCGTCCCAGTCGTAGATGGGGTTGCCCCAGTACTGGCCGGTGGCCGAGAACTGGTCGGGCGGCGTGCCGGCGACGCTCACGGGATTGCCGGCGGCGTCGATCTTAAAGAGCTCAGGCGTCGCCCACATCTCGACGGAGTCACGCGAGACATAGATGGGCAGGTCGCCGATGATGAGAATGTCGCGCTCGTTGGCATAGGCCTTGAGGCGGCTCCACTGGCGATCGAAGAAGTACTGCGTCATCTGGTGGTAGAGCATACGCGCCGGATGGTCGGCGCAGACCTTGGCGGAAGCCTCGCCGCGGGTGCGGAGCTCCGCGGGCCACTCCCAAAACGCCTTGAGACCGCACTCCTCTTTGACGGTCATGAACTCACAGTAGGGGATGAGCCAGTCCTCGTTGGCCTGGATAAAGTCATCGAAATCGGCCGGCTTGTCGGCGGCAAAGCGCTCGGCGGCGCGGTCGAGAATCTGACGGCGGCCACCAAAGATGGCACCGTAGTCGACATTGCTGGGGTCGGATCCCAGATACACGCCATCGATATCGCGCTGCTCCAGATACCCTGCCTCGATAAGCTCGGCAAAGTCGATAAAGTTGGGGTTGCCTGCGCGGGCCGAGAACGACTGATAGGGCGAATCGCCATAGCCGGTCGTCGTAAGGGGCAGAATCTGCCAGTAATGTTGTTTGCACGAGGCGAGAAAATCGACGAAGTCGTAGGCATTCCAACCAAAGCCGCCGATTCCGTATGGTCCGGGCAGAGATGAGACGGGCATGAGGACGCCGCTTGCACGCTCCATGAATGCGCTCACC
>CABQKL010000058.1 GCA_902464645.1 uncultured Collinsella sp. | reverse complement strand
CTCATGTTGTCTCCCTCTCACTTGGAAACGGGTTGAATGCTTGGCGACGCGGCTTGCACGCTGCAGCGGCGCGCAGGTTCATAAGTTAGCCTTGTCGCACTTTTTGCATTATGCCCTAAGTTAGCCGAGGGATACATATGAATTGGAGAAATCATTCTTTGAGGCGCTTATTTTTGCACCGAGCATTCATCTCTAGAGGTCACCCCCCCCCATTAAATTCTTCTATCGGCATACCGTCTTTACCTGGCTTGCGAATGAAAGAGCCAGTAATGTGCTTTTACATCGTGCAAAGTTCTGGATATCGTGCAATTTTAAGGGTCTGAAGTTCTGGATATCGTGCATAATCAGGTTATAAAAGTTCTGGATATCGTGCACGAGGTAGCCATGCTTAAACGAAAAGCCTATGACAAACTACTAAAATGGAAGCATGAAAGCGCTGGTAAAACAGCACTTCTTATTGAAGGAGCCCGCCGCGTCGGCAAGAGCACGCTTGTCCGCACGTTTGGAGAAACCGAATACAAATCCTGCCTTGTCATTGATTTCTTTCAAGCACCTGCCGAAGTTAAGCAATATTTTGAGGACTATCGCACTGACTTCGACTCGCTCTTCCTCTATCTCTCGGTTTTCTATAACGTCAAACTCTATGAACATGAGACGCTTATCGTCTTTGACGAGGTCCAGATGTACCCGCAAGCACGCGGACTCATCAAGTATCTCGTTGCAGACGGACGTTACGACTACATCGAAACTGGATCCCTGCTCAGCATCAAGCAGAACATTAAAGATATCGTCATCCCGTCCGAAGAAGAGTCTCTGGAACTTGAGCCCCTCGACTTTGAGGAGTTTCTTTGGGGCATGGACGAAAAGGGGCTGGCCGATCTCATTCGCATGAGTTTTAACAAGATGAAGCCGCTCCCCGATGCCCTACATCGCAGAGCGCTCTCCCTTATGCGCGAATACATGCTTGTAGGCGGCATGCCTGAGCCGGTATCCATCTATGTTGAACAGCGCGCTTTTGCGCCCGTCGACGCTTCGAAGCGCCGAATCGTTCAGCTCTATCGCAACGATATCTCTCGTTTTGCAACCGGTTACGAATTCAAAGTCGTCTCCGTACTCGATGGCATCCCGGGTCAGCTCTCTAGGCACGAAAAACGATTCAAGCTTTCCTCACTTGATAAAAACGCACGCATGCGCACCTACGAAGAAGCCTTCTTTTGGCTGGCAGACGCGCGAATTGCCAATATCTGCTATGCCGCAAGCGAACCGAGCGTGGGCCTTTCACTCAGCATGGAGCAAACGGCCCTCAAGTGCTACATGGCAGACACCGGCCTGCTTGTAACGCTTGCCTTCTCTGACAACAACGATACCGATGAAGACGTTTACAGGGCCGTGCTTCGCGGCGACATCGGATTGAACGAAGGAATGCTTACCGAAAACTACGTTGCCCAATCTCTAAAGGCCAATGGACACAGGCTCTTCTTTTATTCCCAAAGCGGAAAGAAGGAGGGGGAGGAGCGCATGGAAATCGACTTCCTCGTTACCCGACCCTATGTCAATGCCGCCGGAAAGCCGCGCATCAGCCCCGTCGAAGTTAAGTCGCCACGCAGATACGGAACCATCTCCCTCGACCGATTCCGCGCGCGCTTTAACAAGAAGATTGGGATGGCTTACGTGTTGCACCCTAAACAACTCGAGTGGGATGCCGAAGCGCAGCTGGCACATCTTCCGTTGTATATGGCTTTTTGCTTGTAGAGACCTCTCTACGAATGGATGCCGTGAGAGACGCAGGCCTCACTCGCTTGCTTTTGCTTGGTCCCACAGGTCGTTGAGTTGAGCGGTTGAGCAGGCGGCGAGGTCATCGCCCGCCTCGTGCACGGCGGCCTCCATCGCAGCCCAACGACGGCGGAACTTGGCCGTGCTCGCGCGCAGGGCGCTCTCGGCGTCGATGCCCTCTTTGCGCGCAACGTTGACCAGGGCAAAGAGCAGGTCGCCAAACTCCATCTCGCGCTCGGGCGTTCCGGGGGCCTCGGCCTCAAACTCGGCACGCTCCTCGGCGACCTCGTCCCACACATCCTGGACCGTCTCCCACTCAAAGCCCACGGCAGCCGCCTTGCGCGACACCTTCTGCGCCTGCATCAGCGCCGGCAGATGCGTGGGCACGCCGTCGAGCAGACCCTCGGGCGCAGCTTCGCCCGCTGCCACGGCCTTGTCCTTGGCAACCTTCTCGGCAAGCTTGACCTCATCCCAAATCTTGAGCACCTCGTCGGAGCTCTCGGCGTCCGCATCGCCAAACACGTGTGGGTGGCGGCGGATGAGCTTGGCGTCGATATCGCGCGCCACGTCGGCCAGCGTAAACTCGCCGGCGTCCGCCGCAATCTGCGCATGCAGTACTACCTGCATGAGCACGTCGCCGAGCTCCTCGCGCAGATGCGTGGCATCATCGGCCTCGATGCAATCGAGCGCCTCGTAGGCTTCCTCGATCATGTTCTTGCCGATGCTCTGATGCGTCTGCTCGCGATCCCACGGGCAGCCATCGGGCTGACGCAGGCGCCAGATGGTCTGCACCAGATGCTGCAGCTCGGCCGACGCGTCGACCAGCGTGGACAGGTCGCGCGAGCCCTCGGCATTTTGCTGAGCCATGTGCTGCGCCATGGTTATTCCTCCTCCATGATCACGTGACAGAACGCGCCGCCCTCGTAGACGCCGTAGCTGTGCGAGCCGTCCTTGGGGATGCTCACGCTGCCGGGGTTGAAGAGCCACAGGCCCGGGTGCGCGGCGCTTTCCTCGTTGACCTTGATGTGCGTGTGGCCGTAGACGAGCGCGGAGCCCTCGGGCAGCGCGGGCGCATGGTCGACGCTGTTGTGCATGCCGGCGCCAAAGACGTGGCCGTGCGTCAGGAACAGCTCGCGACCGGTCTCGTCGAACAGCGTGGCGTAGTCGGCCATGACGGGGAAGTCGAGCACCATCTGGTCGACCTCGGCGTCGCAGTTGCCGCGGACGGCGATGATGCGGTCGGCCAGGGCGTTGAGCAGCGGGATTACGCGCTTGGGGGCGTAATCCCGCGGCAGGTCGTTGCGCGGACCGTGATAGAGCAGGTCGCCCAGCAGGACGATGCGGTCGGGCTGCTCGGACTCGATGGCGGCGACCAGGCGCTCGGTCCAATATGCCGAGCCGTGAATGTCAGAGGCGATGAGGTATTTCATGAGGGATCCTTTCGGGTGGGGTTGATGGAGCTGGGCGTGGGATGTCGCCGGCCGCGCTATTCAAATCGCAGTGCCGCGCTATGAGCTGCCTGCATCACGCGCTGGAGCGGCACGTTATGCTCGCGAGCGAGGCGGGAGCAGTCTTCGTACTCGGGCGCCGCACGCTCGCTGCCGTCGGGCAGGGTGGCTACCTTGACGGATGCCTCGCCCCATGGCGTCGTTACGCGCTCAAAGCGGCGTGGCAGGCAAACGCGCTCCATAACCTGGCGGCGGATGCCATTGGTCGTGGTTTCCAAAAAGATGATCGTCTGCAGGCGCTCGATATCCTCGTGGGTGCAGATTACCTGCAGCTGCCAGCCGGGACGGCCCTTCTTGCAATAGAGGGGCAGCCAGTGCACCTCGCGCGCACCGGCCTCGCGCAGGCGGTCGGCGGCGTAGGCGAGCACCTCGGGCGACGCGTCGTCGATATCGCATTCCAGCTTGACGATGGTCTCGGGCGCATCGGTCTCGCGGGACAGCGGAGATTTGCTATCGCATGGCATACGGTCCGGCTCCTTTCCGCACGGGCTCGTTTTGTTCATTCAAACGCTAACACATCGCGGGCGGCGTGGATGTGGCGGAGCGCGATGAGCGCGATTTTCCCTGTCCGCAAGAAACCGACACCCCGGCGCGCTCGTCGCATCGAGGGCCGCGCCGTTACAATGGAGCGGATTCGCTTGACGCAAAGGAGCCGCCATGCCTGCTTGCCCGCTGGTCGATTGCCATACCCACACCTCGTTTTCGGACGGGCACGCCTCGTTTGAGGACAACGTTCGCGCCGCTGCTGCGGCCGGGTGCCGCGTCATGGTCTCGACTGACCACCTCACCCTACCCGCCAGCATGGACGCCAACTGCGAAGTGCAGGTTGTCGAGGGCGACCTGCCGGCACATCGCCTGGCTTTTGAGGACGCCCGCAAGCTTGCCGCGCAGATTGCGCCGGAGCTCGAGCTTATCTATGGCTTTGAATGCGATTGGTACGAGGGCTGCGAGCCTTTGGTTGAGCGCTGGTCAGCGGGTGCCATAGTGCGCTTGGGCAGTGTGCACTGGACTGGCGATCCGGGCGATATCATGGCCGGTGCTGCGGGCACGGCGGGGACGGAGGACGTCGCTCGTCCCGATACGCCCGATTCGCTTTGTGGCTGGGTCGACGATGACACCGACCTGCATGTTTGGGAAAACCTGGGCGTACGCGGCGTGTGGGAGCGCTATGTCGATGACTGGTGCCGCGCCTGTGAAAGCCCGCTTAACTTTGATGTAATGGCCCACCCCGACCTGGTCATGCGCTTTTCGAAGGAAGGCTTTGCGCCCGACTTTGACCCCGCGCCGCTCTGGAAGCAGATGGCAGAGTGTGCACACGATACAGGTCGCCGCGTTGAGGTCTCGACCGCCGCACCGCGCAAGGGCCTCGACGACTATTACCCCTCGACGGGGCTGTTGCGTTGCTTCGCCCACGCCGAGGTACCCATCACCTTTGGCTCGGACGCGCACCGCGCCTGCAACATCTGCTGCAATATCCGCGAGGCCCAGGCCCACGCCTACGACTGCAGCTATCGAACCTTCGATATCCCCCACGCCACCGGAGAATGGGAGTCCACGCCCCTCGCCTAACTAGTCGTTTAAGAACGTCCCCAATGACTAGTGGCGGCGGGCGTTGAGTTCGCCGGCCAGTTCGTCGAGGGTGATGCCGTAGCGCTCAAGCGTCACGAGCAGGTGGTAGACCAGGTCGCCGGCCTCGTAGCGAATGTGATCGTGGTCGTTATCCTTACAGGCCATGATGACCTCGCTCGCCTCCTCGGCAAGCTTCTTGAGCAGCTCGTCCTCGACGTCGGTCAACAGGCGAGCGGTGTAGCTCTCCTGCGGCGATGCGTCGCGACGACCATGAATCACCTCGGCCAACCCCGTCAGCGTCTCACCGATGTTTCCATCCTGAACATTCGCAGTGCGCACACCCATGGTTCAATCCTTTCTGGTTGGCCAAGCGCCTAGTCGAGCGCCCGCCCTACGCGAGTTTCTTAAAGAAGCAGGTACGGTTGCCGGTATGGCAGGCCGGACCCGGCGAGTCGACCTTGACCAGCAGCGTATCGCTGTCGCAGTCGGCCCAGAACTCCTTGACCTCCTGCATGTTGCCGCTCGTCGCGCCCTTGTTCCACAGCTCCTGACGGCTGCGGCTCCAAAACCACGTGGTCCCGGTCTTGAGCGTCAGCCCCACCGACTCCTCGTTCATCCAGGCAACCATAAGCACCTCGCCGGTGTCATACTGCTGAACCACACAAGGAATCAGCCCCTTGGCGTCATATTTAAGCTCGGTAGCATTTACCACCCCAGTCATCATTCCTCCCAAGTAACAAACGAAACCCCACAGGTCGGCGAGGGTTGTCCAGGTGCCGCAGGTTGCCGCGAAAGAGGAGCGACGCGTACTTTGGTACGCGAGCGACGGTTTGAGCGGCAAGATGCGGTGCCTGGGCAAGCCGCAGCGCAGCCCGCAGCACTAGAAGTCCAACCTCACAGGAATGCCTTGAGAGGCCATATACTCCTTCACTTGGCGAATACTGAAGGTTCCAAAGTGAAAGACGCTGGCCGCCAGCACGGCGTCGGCTTCGCCCTCGATCACACCCTCGGCAAAATGCTCGAGCGTACCCACGCCGCCGCTCGCGATGACGGGGATTGGCACCGCGCGGGCCACGGCGCGGGTGAGCGCCAGGTCAAATCCGGCCTTGGTGCCGTCGCGGTCCATGCTGGTGAGCAGGATCTCGCCGGCGCCGCGACGAGCCGCCTCCTCGGCCCACGCCACCGCGTCGATGCCCGTAGCGTTGCGGCCGCCCGCCGTGAAGACCTCCCACTTGTCGGCACCGGATGCGCCAGGCAAGCCGACGCGCTTGGCATCGATCGCCACGACCACGGCCTGGCTACCAAACGCCGCGGCAGCCTGGCTAATCAGCGACGGGTCGCGCACGGCCGCCGAGTTGAGCGACACCTTGTCGGCACCGGCGGCAACCATGGTGCGCATGCCCGCCAGGTCACGAAATCCGCCGCCCACGGTATAGGGAATGGCCAGCTCCTCGGCCGCATGCGCCGCCATCTCGATGGTCGTCGCACGGTTGTCACTCGTCGCGGTAATGTCCAAAAATACGACCTCGTCCGCACCTTCGCGGTCGTAGGCGCGCGCCAGCTCCACCGGATCGCCCGCATCGCGCAAGCTCACAAAGTTGACGCCCTTGACCACACGGCCGTCCTTGACGTCCAGGCAGGGAATCACACGTTTGGTAAGCATGGGCTACTCCTCCCCTCGGGCGGCGGCCAGCGCCTGTACCAGCGTAAAGTTGCCCTCGTAGAGCGCGCGACCGGTAATAGCACCTTCAATCGCGCCCTCACCCACTGCGGCCAGCGCACGGATGTCGTCGAGCGTCGAGATGCCACCCGAAGCCACGACAGGAAAGCCCGCGACCTTGGCAACATGGCGATACGCCGCCACATCGATGCCCGTCTGCATGCCATCGCGCGCGATGTCGGTATACACCAGATGCTTAAAGCCCAGCTCGGTGAGCTGTGCCACGGCATCGTCGAGTGCCACGCCCGCGCCGTCGCGCCAGCCGTTCACCTTGACCTGGCCGTCGCGAGCGGCGATGTCGGCCACGAGCAGCTCGCCAAAGCCTTGGGCCGCCACCTCGGCAAAACCCGGCTCGGTCACGAGCACCGTGCCTAGTGCGATGCGGCGCGCACCGTAGCCGGCCAACTCGTCGATGCGCGCGAGCGAGCGGACGCCGCCGCCCACGTCCACGGACAGACCGTCGACGCCGCAGATGGCCTTAATCGCTGCCGAGTTGGCAGCGCACACGTCCTCGTCCTCACCAAAGGCCGCGGACAGGTCGACGACGTGCACCCAGCTCGCACCCTGCTCGGCAAACGAGCGGGCAACTGCCACGGGATCGTCGGAATATACCTTGCAGCGGCTCCGATCGCCGCGCTCCAGGCGCACGACCTTGCCGCCGATCAAATCGATTGCGGGAAACAGGATCATCGGCCGGCCTCCTCGACGATGTTGACGAAGTTCTTAAGGATGTGCTGCCCCAGCGCGGAGGATTTCTCGGGATGGAACTGGCAGCCCCACACGTTGCCATGGCGCACGATGCACGGGAAGCTCCGCGTATAGTGCGTGCGCGCCAGCACGTCGGCGGCATCGGCGTCGTCGGCCACCGCGTAGCTGTGGGTGAAATACATGTTGGCACCCTCGGCAAAACCGGCAAGCAGCGGATCGGCCGCACCGGCGGGCGTCATGTGCACCTGGTCCCAGCCCACGTGCGGCACCTTCAGGCGACTCGATTTCAAGCGCGTGCACGAGCCACGCATAATACCCAGGCCATCGACCCAGGGACCGCCAGCCTGCTCGGGGGTGTTGCCATCGGCAACCGCGCCCTCGTCCGCAGGCACGCCCTCGTTGCCGCGCTCAAAAAATAGCTGAAGGCCCAGGCAGATACCGAGCAGCGGAGTTCCGGCGGCAACGGCATCGAGCGCCGCGTCCGCCTCGCCGCTCTGGCGCATAAAGGCGATCGCGTCATAGAACGCGCCCACGCCCGGGATGACCAGGCCGTCGGCATTGCGGATCTGCTCCGGATCGTCCGACGTGCAGGCGGCGGCACCGGCGCGCGCAAGCCCGCGCACGACGCTCGACAAGTTGCCCTTGTGGTAGTCGATCACCACGATCTTCGGTTCGCCCACGCGACCCTCCTTTTCCCCATTCAAAACCTGTCCCTTTTTGGCAGGTTACAGTGAACCCTTGGTGCTGGGGATGCCCTGCACGCGGGGATCGAGCTCGCAGGCGTGGCGCATCGTGCGGCCCACGGCCTTAAAGGCGGCCTCGATAATGTGATGCGAGTTGCCGCCCGCCAGCTCGCGCACGTGCAGCGTGAGCTTGGCGTCGCGCGCAAAGGCGTAGAAGAACTCGACGGCCAGCTCGGTATCGAAGCTGCCCACGCGCTCGGTCGGCACGGGCAGCTCGCAGTAGGCCTGCCCGCGGCCCGAAATATCAACAGCAGCCATCACAAGTGTCTCGTCCATGGCGATCGCCGCGTCGGCAAAGCGCGTAATGCCCGCCTTGTCGCCCAGCGCCTGGCAAAACGCCTCGCCCAGCACAATACCCGCGTCCTCGACGGTGTGGTGCGCATCGACCTCGACGTCGCCCACCGCGTGCACCGTCAGATCGAACAGACCATGGCGGCCAAAAGCGTTGAGCATGTGGTCGAAAAACGGCACGCCGGTCGAGATGTCGCACACGCCAGATCCGTCCAGGTCGAGCTTTACGACAATGTCGGTCTCGCCCGTCTTGCGGGTCACCTCGGCATAGCGGTCCATCTACATCTCCTCCTTCACCAGCGCGGCAAACGCGGCCAGCACCTCGTTGTTTTCCTGCGGGGTGCCCACGGTAATGCGCAGGCAGTCCGCGAGCCCCGGCGCGTAGCTAAAGTCGCGCACCAAAAGTGAATACTCGTCGCGCAGGCGCTCGCGCACGCGCGTGGCATGCGGCGTGCGCACGAGCACAAAGTTCGCCGCGCTCGGCCACGCCTCCACGGGCAGACCCTCGGCAGCCATTGCGTGCAGGGCACACAGTTCGCGCTCGCGCTCGGATGCAACCTGTGCTACCACGGGTGCGTACGCATCGCGGGCACGCACGCAGGCAAGCACGGCGGCCTGGCTCAGCACGTTAACCGAGTAGATCTGGCGAATTGCCGCAAACACATCGATGGCCTCGGGCGCCGCGATCACATAGCCCAGACGCGTGCCGGCGGCGCCAAACGCCTTGGACAGCGTATGCAGAATCACCAGGTTGGGATGCTCGGCGATAAGCCCCTGCGCCGTAGTAGCCGCGCCAAACGAATCGTCCGCAAACTCAACGTAGGCCTCGTCGACCATCACCATGCCGGGGCACGCATCGCACAGCGCCGCGACAAAGTCGAGCGGCGCCACGTCGCCCGTGGGATTGTTGGGCGAGGTCACGATCGCCAGGCTGCATTCGGGCGCCGCCGAAAGCACGGCAGCCTGGTCGAGCTCAAAGGTCGCCGGGTCGCGCCACACATCGCGCACCTCGGTCTGACAAAGCGACGCAAAGAACGCATACTCACTAAAGCACGGCGGGCAGTTGAGCAGGGTCCGTCCCGCGCCGCCAAACGCCAGCAGGTAGTTATAGAGCAGCTCGTCGCCGCCGTTGCCCACGCAGATGTTCTCGCGCGCCACACCATGCCAAGCGGCAAGCTCGTCGCGCAGATCGTTGGACATGGGATCGGGATAGCGGTTGAGCGGTGTAGCAGCCAGGGCGGCGTCGACCGCCTCGCGCACGCCAGCCGGCACGGGATAGGTGTTCTCGTTGGCCGAAAGGTTGATGCGCGTGGGCGTAAAATTGGGGTCGTAGGGCTCAATGCCGGCCAAGTAGGGCTGGACGAGCTCCTTCATACGGGGCGTCAGCTCGGCCATATTAGGCCTCCTTGCCGGTCGGGACAACGCCATCCGCGCTCACAGCCGCCAGGTCAACGCCCTCGGCAACCGTCGCTACGGCGTCGCCCGGCCAGGCAACCTTGGTCAGGTCGGCCGCGGCGAGCAACTCGGCGCTCACGGCATCCTCGCCCTGCTCCAACACGCGACGGCGCAGTGCGGCAGAAAGCGCGTGTGCCCACAGGCCCTCGGCCTCGGCCAGACGCTGCGTAGCGGGAGCGTCGGAGAGCAGGCCCTCGGGCGTATAGCAAATGACACTCGAGCGCTTGACGAACTCCTCCACCGAAAGCGGGTTGGAGAACATGGCGGTGCCGCCGGTCGGCAGCGTGTGGTTGGGGCCGGCAACGTAATCGCCGAGCGGCTCGGAACTCCAAGCGCCCACAAAGATGGCGCCGGCGTTGCGAATGCCGCCGAGCAGGCCCATCGCATCCTTGCAGTGCAGCTCCAGGTGCTCGGGCGCCACGGTGTTCACCGCCTCGACGGCGGCAGCCATGTCGGCTGCCACCACGATGGTGCCCTCATTGTCGAGCGAGGCACGCGTGATCTCGGCACGCGGCGACTGCGCTACCAGAATGTCGATACCCGCCTCGACCTCACGCGCAAACTGCTCGTCGCAGGTCACCAGATAGCAGGCCGCCAGCGGATCATGCTCGGCCTGGGCCATCAGGTCTGCCGCGACCACCATGGGCTTGGCCGTGGCGTCGGCCAGCACGCAGACCTCGGAGGGACCGGCGACCATATCGATACCCACGTCACCCGAGACAATCTGTTTGGCAGCGGCGACAAAGGCGTTACCCGGGCCGGTAATCTTGTCGACACGCGGAATAGTCTCGGTACCGTACGCCAGTGCGGCCACGGCCTGGGCGCCGCCCACCATATAGATCTCGTCCACGCCGCCGAGTTTAGCGGCCGCGAGCGTATACGGGCTAATCAGTCCATCCTTTTGCGGCGGGGTCACCATAACCACGCGTTTGACGCCGGCCACCTTGGCGGGAATGGCGTTCATAAGCACGGTGGAAGGGTACTGCGCGCGACCGCCCGGCACGTAGATGCCGGCCGCCGCAAGCGGGGTCACCTTAACGCCGAGCATCGTGCCGTCCGGGCGCGTGGTAAACCAGCTCTGCTCGACCTCGCGCTGGTGGAACTCACGAATCTGGCGCGCAGCCTTCTCGAGCGCGGCGACAAAGGCCGGATCGAGGCCTTCGAGCGCGGCATCGATCTGCTCTTGCGGCAGACGGAAGCTCTGCAGCTCAACGCCGTCAAAGCGCTGGCAATAGTCGCGCACTGCAGCATCGCCGTTGGCACGCACGTTGGCCACGATTTCGCGGGCGGCGTCGACGATGTTTTGCGGCAGCACGCCCTTGCGGTTGAGCTGGTTGGTAACGAGGCGCTCACCGGGAGCAAGCTTGATGGTCTTCATATCGGTATCCCCTATCGGTCGAGGTTATGTTCGAAAAACGAGAGGCCGGGCGGCGGCGCCAGTCGACCCGCAGCCCAGACGTTGGGGCGCCCGTGCGTGCTCGCGCTATTGTGCCGAGCCCGCAACGGGCTCAAAATGCTTGTCCTTCACGGCCGCCGCCAAGCGATCGGCCAGATTGCGCACGCGTGGATCCAGGCGCGCGGCACCCGGGTTGACAAAGAAGCGGGCCGTGCAGTCCATGATGCGACCGGTGATGACCAGGTCGTTATCGCGCAGCGTGGCGCCCGTGGCGGTAATGTCCACGATACGGTCGGTCATGCCGACAATGGGGCCCAGCTCGATGTTGCCGTGCAGCGAGACGATGTCGGCGTTCACGCCGCGCTCGGCATACCAGGCACTCGCGATGCGCGGGTACTTAGTTGCCACGCGAAGCGACCCACGGCGGGCATAGTTGCGCTCGGCCTGGCCGGCGCGCCACGCGGGCTCCGCCTCGATAAAGGTGCACAGACCATAGCCCAGGTCGACCAGCTGCAGCAGGTTGAGGTCTGCCTCAATGAGCGAGTCCCAGCCGCAGATGCCGCAGTCGGCACCGCCGCAGCCCACAAAGGCGGGCGCGTCGCTGGGACGCACGATGACAAATTCGATATCGCCGATCGTGCCCTCACCAGCACGCGTGTCGCGGCCGCGCACGATGAGGTGACGGCCGGGGTCGCGCAGCTCAGAGACGTCCAAGCCCGCGGCCTCGAGCACGTCGAGCGTGTCGGCCTTGAGCGAGCCCTTGGGCACGGCGATGCGCAGTGGACCCTCGGCGCCGCGACCCACGGCATGGTCACCATCGGAAGCAGCGTCCTCGGCCGAGGTATGCGCGGCCTCCAGACGCTCGAGCGAAAAGGCAAAGCCCGCCGCCGGCACCTCGATGCCGTCGCCAAATGCGCCAGTAAAGATGGAGTCGTAGCGTCCGCCTGAACCGACCGGATCGGGCAGGCCACCGGCATAGGCCTTAAAGACCAGGCCCGTGTAGTAATCAAACGAGTTCATGATGGAGAAGTCGAAGGACAGCACCCGGGCGTCCTCGGGAGCCAGGCCATCGACCAGGGCACGCAGCTCGCGCGTGAGCGGCGCAACAATGCCCGCCGTCGCCAGCAGCGCGTCGACGCGGTCGAGCACCTCGGCACCACCGTGCAGGCGCGGCAGCTCGCTAATGGCGACCTTAACGGCCTTGGACTCTGCGCTTTCCGCCACGCGGGCATCGAGGCCCACGAAGTCGTTGGCGTGCACGCAGCGCAGCGCCTCGGCAGCCAGCTCGCGATCTTCGCACGCCGCAAGCAGTTCCTTAAACGGACGCACACTGCCCGCGATAATGCGCGCACCGGGAAGTGCCAGCTTGCGCACGGCCTCGGCGACCAGTGAGACAATCTCGACATCGCCCGCGGTGTCGCCCGCGCCGATGAGCTCAAAACCTAGTTGCGTAAACTGACGCGAGCCGCCGGCATTGCGCTGACACTCGCGAACCACCGGCGCCTCATAGCGCAGGCGCAGCGGCAGATCGGCCGCACGCATGCGAGTCGAAACCAGGCGAACAATCGGCAGCGTGTTGTCGGGACGGACCACCAGCAGGCGGCCGTCGTCATCAAAGAGCTTAAACGGCGTGTCCGCAATGCGGCCGCCCTCCTCGAGCGAGCCCTTGTCCTCGAGCAGCGGCGTCTCGACCGGAAGGTAATGATGCTCCCTAAAGCAGCCCTTCACCGTCAGCGCAATCTCCTCGCGCGCCTGAGCCTCCTCGGGCAATATGTCCCGGAATCCCCACGGTGTGGCCGTCATCTGGTGAGCCTCCTCATGCTG
>CABQKL010000057.1 GCA_902464645.1 uncultured Collinsella sp. | reverse complement strand
TCGGGCAGCTGAGCTGCGGTGATGAGCTCAATGCGCTCACGGATCTCGGCCAGCAAGCCATCCTCGATTTGATTGATAAAGTCGGGAATATCGCGGTAGTGCGAATAGAACGTGCGGCGCGTAAGGCCGGCACGCTCGGTGAGCGACGCGACATTAATGCGCGAAAGGTCGCCGCTTTCGGCAAGCTCGCTGGCAAGCGCCTGGCGAAGGGCACGCTGCGAGCGAAGGGACCGGCGATCGCATTTCTCGAGCTGGGACAAGCGTCCTCCTTGTTACTCAGCCTGTGCGCTATTGCACAGTGCGAGTATTATTGCACACCGTGTGCATCAACACGTAAAGGCAATATTTTGGATGTGACAGAGGGGCTGTCCCTTTGTCACATTATTCGATGACGGTGCGGGAGTTTTGCTTGCGCATGGTGGCGAGCATGTGTTTGGGGACGGCGTGGACCATGCAGCTGCCGATGGTCGCGCTCGCGGCGGCCTTGGCTGCATCGCTTGCGTTTTTGGTCGCGTAGCTGTGACGAAAACGATTGAGCATGGCGATATCGTTGCCGCCGTCGCCGTAGACCGCGACCTCGTCCTCGGCAATGCCGTAGTAGCCCGCCAGCCAGGACACACTCTCGCCCTTGTTGCACGCCGCGTCCGTGATCTCAAACATCACCGGGTCAAACGGCGCGTTGACTACACGGTCCGAGCGCTCGGCCAAATATGCCTTAAGGTCGCGCTCCAGCTCGGGCGAGGTCACGCGGCAGTTGATCTTACACACATCGTGGCGCAGGATGTCGCCGATTGACTGATCGAAATACTGCTCCTCGTGATACCCGCCACGCGCGCGCATGCCGCGCATCACGATGCGCTTGATAGGGCTGTCCTTCTTAAAACCCGCCTGGTGCATCTCGAACGAACCGCTCGAGAACATGCCATCGGGCGTGGAGCAATCAAAGCAAATGTCCGGAAACTCCTTGAGCAGTTCCTCGGTGATCTGCGGGTCGATGGTCCAGGTTTTGAGCACCTCGCCATGACTGTCGCGCACGATTGATCCATTGGAGCAGCAGGCGTCAAGCGCCAGGCCCGTAAAGCCATGCTCGCCGATCGGCAGCGTCGAGCGTCCGGTCGCGGGAACCACATGCAGGCCAGCTTCGGTCAGCTCGCGAATGGCACGGCGGATGGTCCCATCTGCCTCGTGCAGGGCGTTCAGCAGCGTTCCGTCTAAGTCACTCGCAAACATCTTGATCATGGGCATGCCTCTCCTTCGTCTGCACGATATTGTAGACGAGAATGAGCGCGCCCCAAGAGAGGCGCACCCGTCAGGCGAAAGATTGTCCTACACCGCAGAAGGGCCGTGTTCGCCGGTACGGATGCGGATAGCTTCCTCGACCGGCTCGACCCAGATCGTGCCATCTCCAACGGCGCCGCAATCTTGGAAACGGCGCAGCAACGGGCGCGAAACGAACGGGAATACGCGAGCAAGGGGGCCGTGAGCGCGCCCGTCCCGGCTAGCGCCGAAACAGCTCGTGAGCGCGGTCGCGAAGATTAGTTGCTCGAATGACACCCTCGTAGCGGTTGATGCGCAAGCGCGGGAAGGCATTGAAGAAGCGCAGGTCGCGACGACTGAGCGACACACTCGGCACCGGACGGTTCGCGCGCCTGCCGGCACGGAGACGGGCGAGCGATGGATGGGGCACGCTCGGCGCGGCATCGGCCACGCGGCGGGCGGCAAGCGCCAGGCCATGAGCGCCGTCCGAGATAAACGTCGGCATCGAAGCCTTCTCACGCAGGGCATCGAGCGTTGCGTCGCCCAGCTCGGCCAGCCACGCGTTAACGGCACGGCTGCGGATATGCGTCTGCGCCACCGAGTCGATCGCCGAATCGGGAATACGTTCGAGCATGGAGTCAGACGCGTCGGCAAGCGACTCGTTGATGCGGTCGGCAAGGTCGGCGCGCACACGCTCCAGCTGATCGGACAAACGGCGCCAGCTGGCCAAAGAGCACACCGCATCGACCATCATCGCGACCGCGACGATAAAGGCCGCCAGCCGCACAATCAGCACCGGCAGATGGCCGAGCAGTCCCAGCAATGCCGGCTCCACTAAACGGCAAACGCACAGCGCACCCAGGCCAAACGCGCAGGCCCAGTACAGACAGATGCGTCCATGCAAATTAAACGGCAGGTGCGAGTAATCCCAAAAGCGCGCACCTGTTGTCTTTTCCAATAGAAGGCCCACGCTGTACTCGATTACGCTGCATACAAGCGCCGCCGCGACGAACTGGCCCGAGGTATCCGGAATCCCGCGCAGCAAAAGCCAGCAGGCTATGCCGCCCACACCATAGATAGGACAACACGGCCCCAGCAAGAATCCGCTGTTGGCGAAGCGTCCTTGGTTAAGCATGGCGCATACTGTCGACTCCCATGCCCAGCCGCAAAACCCGTAAAAGGCAAACGAGAGCACCAGTGCCGAGAGTGGACAGGCGGCAAGCGTCGCGCCGCCAAACGCCATATCAATCGCGGTTTCCACCGTCTACCCTCTCCTCTTTTCGCTCGATGCTTTACTCGAGCCGTCACTCGAGCCCTCGTTCAAATCGTTCACGCCGTCTTTGCGCGGCAGACGGCCGGCGACCGTCTCGCGCAGCGCGCACCATTTATCTGCCAGGCACACAATCCATGCCTCGCGACACGTCGGCGGCACTGGCACCAGCGGAAACATATGTCGCGCGATAATATTCCGTTCGCGCGGCGTCAGCTCAAAATCCTCTTCGGCACGTGCCAGGGCAAAAAATGGATGCCGAAATCCGTGCAGTCGATGGCTCGGATCGGGGTCATGCCAATCGTAGAGAAAGTAATCGTGTAACAAGGCTCCGCGCAACAGCGATGCACGGTCGACCGAAATGCCAGCACGGCCCAAGCGCTCGGCAAAGGACAGGCTCGCCCGCGCTACCGAAGTCACATGTGCATAGACCGTCACGTCGCCATGCTGGATAAACTCGTGCGTCAGGTCCAAGCGGCCCGCCTGGGCCAGCTGGTGGGCGGCATAGTCGACCTCGTGCGCGATTTTCTCGGCACGAACGGCATCAGACATGCTGCCTCCTTCCAGCGGCTCACGGCGGCAAGCCACGGCCTGCACGCATTGAATAAAATCATCATCATCGAATCTACCAGTATGGCATCGGACAAAACGTTTTGCCCCGCCAGTTGGCGAATTACCGCGCCGCCGTCACATATCAAACGCCAAAATGTGCGAGACTGTTCTGTGCAATTGTGCCGGCCGAGGGAGCGCCGGCGCTCGATTCGCATGGAGTAACCCACAACGATGCTGCTTACGCAAACGACAACGCCCGAGGACGTCAAGGCTCTTAATCGCGCCGAGCTCCCGCAGCTCTGCGGCGAGATTCGCCACGCCATCCTCGAAAGCTCCGCCGCTGTCGGCGGACACGTTGCCCCCAACCTAGGCGTCGTTGAACTCACGGTCGCACTCCATCGCGTGTTTAACTCCCCCATCGACAAGCTTGTCTTTGACGTTTCGCACCAGACCTACGCCCACAAGGCGCTGACCGGGCGCGCGTACACCTATATCGATCCGGAGCGTTATGGCGAGGCCTCTGGCTTTGCCAATCCCGACGAGTCCGAGCATGACCTGTTTGCCATGGGTCACACCTCGACCTCGGTGAGCTTGGGCTGCGGTCTTGCCCACGCGCGCGACCTGGCGGGTGACACGTATAACGTCATTACCGTTATTGGCGACGGCTCGCTTTCGGGCGGTCTGGCGTTTGAGGGCTTTAACAATGCCGCCGATCTCGACAGTAACTTGATCATTATCGTCAACGATAACGACCAGTCCATTGCCGAAAACCACGGTGGCCTGTATCGCAATCTGGCCGAGCTGCGCGCCAGCAACGGCACCTGCGAGCGCAACGTTTTCCGCGCGCTGGGGCTCGACTATCGCTACCTGGACGCCGGTAACGATGTCCAAGCGCTGGTCGATACGCTGCAGGAGCTGCGCGATATCGATCATCCCATCGTGCTGCACGTCTCCACCGCCAAGGGCAAGGGCTTTGAGCCAGCCCAGAGCGACCCCGAGCACTGGCATCATGTGGGGCCCTTCGATATGGCAACCGGTCGCAAACTTTGCCCGGGCCACCCGAGCGAGCCCGCACCGCGCACCTATGCCGATATTACGAGCGAGGCACTCAACGCCGCTATCGCGAACGACTCGCAGGTTGTCGCTATCACGGCTGCCACGCCCTATATCATGGGCTTTACGCCCGAGCTTCGCGCCGCGGCAGGCAAGCAGTTTGTCGACGTGGGCATTGCCGAAGAACACGCCGTCACCTTTGCCACCGCGCTCGCCAGCGCCGGCGCCAAGCCGGTCTTTGGCGCATACGGCACGTTTTTGCAGCGCGCCTACGATGAACTGTGGCACGACCTGTGCCTCAACGACGCCCCCGCAACCATCCTGGTGTTTGGCGCTTCGGTCTTTGGCACAACGTCCGAGACGCACCTCTCGTTCTTTGATATTTCCATGCTGGGCGGACTTCCCAACATGCGCTACCTGGCACCGGCCTGCATGGAAGAATACCTGTCCATGCTGAGCTGGTCGCTCGACCACCGCGAGCATCCCGTGGCAATCCGCGTACCGGGCATCGGCCTGGTAAGCCGCCCCGATCTGGCGCCCGCCGAGGGCGCCGATTACAGCGTCGTGCGCTACAACGTCGCGCGTCAGGGCCGCGATGTAGCCGTGCTTGCGCTTGGCGACTTCTTTGAACTGGGTGAGCGCGTGGCAAACCGCTTGGCTGCCGAGTACGGCATCGAGGCCACGCTCGTCAACCCGCGCTTTGCAACCGAGCTTGACCGCAAGTTTCTCGACAGCCTTGCCACCGAGCATCGCGTTGTCGTCACCCTCGAGGACGGCATCTTGGACGGTGGGTGGGGCGAGCGTGTCGCGTGCTACTTGGCCTGCACGCCTGTGCGCACGCGCACCTTCGGCATCGCCAAGGGCTTCCCCGACCGCTACGACCCCAACGAGCTGCTCGCGCAGAATGGCATGACGGTCGAGAACATGGCCGCCGAAGCCGTGAGACTACTCAACGAGTAAATAACCTCCGCAAGGGAAGCACCCCTGCGGAGGTTTTTATTTTCGCGGCGCGATTATCTCAATCTGTAACATCTAGAGGACAAATCCTCGTCCAGATGTTACAGATCGAGACATTCGAATCCCCCTGAAGAGATAATCTCGATCTGTAACAGCTAGAACCCATTTCCTCGTCTACCTGTTACAGATTGAGACAAAACAGAGAGGCAGGCCGCCACATCTGCAAGAACCACCACAAAGGTGCCTGTCCCCTTTGTGGTGGTTCTAAGTCATGGTCGGCGCGAAAAACGAATAGCCGTTCATACGCGATCTCCTTACTTATATATGTGTCGCGTTGCCGCCATTATAGCGACCGCTGCGGGCGACCACGCCGTCCGCAAAACGCTATCTCAGCTGCAATATTCGGCGTTTGTCCAGATAAAACCTGCCAAAATAAACCTGTCCCTTTTTGGTAGGTAGAATAACCCATAAGGTCAGTATGTTTCTGAGTTATTTCGTGTTGACCTATTTGAGCGCGATAGGGTATAACTCTACTCAACCGCTAGGGATTTTATTGAGAAAGGTGTTCTACCATGAGCAAGAACCTCTCCCAGCAGGTCGTTCTCGACCGTCGCGGCTTCGTTGCCGCCACTTTCGCAACCGTCGCCGGCCTTGGTCTTGCCGGCTGCTCCGACACCAGCGCCGAGGCCGACAAGGGTTCCGCCGCCGGCTCTTCCAAGAGCTCCGAGGATACCGAGGCTTCCACCACGCTCGACGCTAAGGCATTCGACAAGCTCGTCAACGACGGCCCCAAGGCCGATGACGATGCCATCGCCGCCAGCACCTGGGCGACGGCCGTCAAAGACGCCGGCGTCTTTAAGATCGGTGGCGTTCAGACCTCCACGCTTTTCTCCCTCCTCAACGAAAAAGACGGTCAGACCCGTGGCTTCGATGCCGGTATCGCGCAGCTCCTGTCCAACTACATCCTGGGCGAGAACAAGGTCGAGATCACCCAGGTGACCTCCGACACCCGTGAGTCTGTCCTGCAGAATGGCCAGGTCGACGCTGTCTTTGCCACCTACACCATCACTGACGAGCGCAAGAAGCTCGTCTCCTTTGCCGGTCCCTACTACTACACCCAGCAAGCCATCCTGGTGCTCGCCGATAACGACGACATCAAGAGCGTCGACGACCTGGCCGACAAGAACGTCGCCGTCCAGTCCGGCTCCAACGGCCCCGCTATCCTGGAGGAGTTCGCCCCCAAGGCCAGCCAGCAGGAGTTCAAGACCGACGAGGAGGCCCGCCAGGCACTCCAGCAGGGTCGCGTTGACGCCTATGTCATCGACAACAACATGCAGCAAAGCGCCCTGGTCCGCGAGCCCGGTAAGTACAAGATCGCCGGCAAGCCCTTCGGCAGCAAGGAGCCCTATGGCATCGGTCTGCCGCTCGATTCCGACGGCGTCGCCTTTGTCAACGACTTCCTTAAGAAGATCGAGGACGACGGCACCTGGACTGAGCTGTGGCAGATCTGCATCGGCGACCGTACGGGCGACACCAATGTTCCCGAGCTGCCCGAGATCGGCGCCTAGTCAGCGAGCCTGGTAACGGCCGCAACGAAACCATACGGAAACGCACGATGCGCTTTATTGCGGTAAACTGTTTCCTCACTGAGTTGTCGGGGCTTCCGTACACACGGGAGCCCCTTTCCTTATCGGCGGGAGGTCCGCATGAGTCTCTCCGAGCTCTGGTCGCTCTATGGCCAGAACTATATCGACGCGCTACTAGCAACCTGGGGCATGACGCTTGAGTCGTTTGCCATCGCCATGGTGCTGGCCGTCGCCGTCACCGTGATGCGCGTGTCGCCGCTCAAGCCACTGCGCGTCTTTGGCGACCTGTATGTCCAGGTCTTCCGTAACATCCCTGGCATCGCGCTGCTTATCATCGTCGTCTACGCGCTGCCGCCGCTCAAGGTCGTCCTGCCCTACCGCACCTGCGTTATCGTCGCCACGGTCCTTTTGGGCTCGGCCTTTGGCTCCGAGAACTTTATGAGCGGCATCAACACCGTCGGTGTCGGCCAGGTGGAAGCCGCCCGCTCGCTGGGCATGAGCTTTAACCGTATCCTCGCCAAGATCGTGATTCCGCAGGCGCTGCGCTCGAGCGTGCTGCCCATGACCAACCTCTTTATCGCCGTCATGCTCACCACTGCGCTCGGCAGCCAGGTTCCGCTTAAACCGCAGGAGCTCACCGGCGTGGTGAGCTACATCAACACGCGCTCACTTGGCGGCGTCGCCGCGTTCTTTATCTCGGCGCTCGGCTACCTGGGCACGGCCTTTGTGGTGAGCCACGTTGGCAACTACATCGATAAGAAGGTGAGGATCCTCCGATGAGCAAGCATTCCTCCCCTGCACTTACCATGCGCGATGCGCTCTACGAGGCTCCCGGCCCCAAGATGCGCGCCAAGATTCGCATCGGCACCGCCATCTCGCTCGTTGCCGTCGCCGTGCTCGTCGCCCTCGTGTTGCAGCGCTTTTATGTGACCGGTCAGCTTTCGGTCCACTATTGGTATTTCTTTACTCACCTCACCACCTGGAAGTTCTTACTTGCCGGCTTTGAAGGCACCGTTAAAGTCGCACTCACCGCTGGCGCCATCGCGCTGGTGCTGGGCTTGGCCCTTATGCTCGGCCGCACGAGCGACATTAAGCCGCTGCAGTTGGTCTGCCGCGTGCTCACCGATTTCTTCCGCGGCGTGCCGAGCCTGCTGTTCATCTACTTCTTCTTTTTGGTGCTGCCCCAGTACAAGATTGCGCTGCCGTCGTTTTGGATGCTCACGCTTCCCGTCGCGCTCGCTGCAGCCGGCGTACTTGCCGAGATTTTCCGCGCCGGCGTCAACGCCGTACCGCGCGGGCAGGTCGAGGCGGCCCAGGCTCTCGGTCTCTCCAAGGCTAAAATCACCTTTAAAATCGTATTGCCGCAGGCTATTCGATTTATCATTCCGTCGTTGATTTCGCAGCTCGTGGTCGTAGTCAAAGACACCACCGTCGCCTACGTGGTGAGCTACCCCGACCTCATGCAAAACGCCCGCGTGCTCATTACCAACTACGACGCTCTCGTGTCGGTCTACCTGGTTATCGCGGTCATCTACATCCTCATCAACGTCGCGATCAACAAGGCCGCTGTCTATGTTTCGCACAAGACCGGCGCGACCATCATCCGCTAACGCTTTACCATTTCGAGTCATAAGGAGCCGAGCACCATGGCACAGAGCACCTCTTCAACCGGCAATCAGCCGCTGATCGAGCTCAGACACGTCGATAAGCACTATGGCGATCTGCACGTCCTCAACGACATCAATCTCTCGGTCGACCGCGGCGAGGTCGTCGTTGTGATCGGTCCCTCGGGCTCGGGCAAGTCGACCATGTGCCGCACCATCAACCGCCTGGAAACCATCGATTCGGGCGAGATCCTCATCGAGGGCGAGCCCCTGCCGCAAGAAGGCAAGGATCTTGCCCGCATGCGCGCCGAGCTGGGCATGGTGTTTCAGCAGTTCAACCTGTTCGCACATATGACCGTACTGCAGAACGTCATGCTGGGACCGGTCGATGTGCTGGGTGTCTCCAAGGACGAGGCCCGCGAGCGCGCCATGGACCTGCTGGGCCGCGTGGGCGTTGCCGAGCAGGCCGATAAGGTGCCCGCACAGCTCTCGGGCGGCCAGCAGCAGCGCGTAGCCATCGCCCGCTCGCTTGCCATGCAACCCAAGGCCATGCTTTTTGACGAGCCCACGAGCGCCCTTGACCCTGAGATGATCAACGAGGTGCTCGAGGTCATGGTCCGTCTGGCACAGCAGGGCATGACGATGATCGTCATCACGCACGAGATGAACTTTGCCCGCCGCGTGGCCGACCGCGTCGTGTTCATGGCCGACGGCCAGATCGTGGAAACCGGCACGCCCGACGAGTTCTTCGACCACCCCCAGACCAAGCGCGCCCAGGACTTCCTCAACTCCATCAAGGGTCACTAGCCAGACCGCCCACCCGCCCGCCATGCCCATCCAAACTCGAAAGTTACACCTATGATCGGAACTCATACTTCATCGTCCTACACTCCGCACGTCGGCGTCGATCCCGCCGACCGCCCGCTCATCCTGGTCGCACCACGCTGGGAAGAAGCGAAGCCCTATTTGAGCGAGACGCTCTCCCCCAACGAGGAGATTGCGAGCGTATTTGTCGACGCCATTCTTGCCGCCGGCGGTCTGCCGCTGCAGATGTCCATTACCGAAGACGTCGACGTTATCCGTCATTACGTGGAAATCGCCGACGGCATCGCCATTCCCGGCGGTCCGGACGTCAACCCCAAACGCTGGGGCGACGAGCGTCCTTACGACCCCACGCTGTGCTGCGAGATTCGCGACCGTTTTGAGTTTAAGCTGGTTAACGAGGTACTTCGCGCCAAGAAGCCGCTCTTTACCACCTGCCGCGGCACGCAACTGCTCAACGTCGCCACCGGCGGCACCCTGTGCATGGACGTGCCGAGCCTGGGCGCGCGCGAGGGCCGCACGCAGTGGCGCCATACCCACGTGCTCAACGACCCTGTGCATCCTGTCGAGGTCGTGCCGGGCTCGCTGCTGGAGCGCGCGGTTGGCGGGCACAGGCTGATCCAGACCAACTCCGCACATCACTGCTGCGTCGATCGTCTGGGTAAGAGCACGCGCTTGGTCGCCAAGGCAACCGACGGCGTTCCCGAGTGCATCGAAGTCGAAGGCCAGCCGTTCTGTCTGGGTGTGCAATGGCATCCCGAGTACACCTGGCAGACGCTCGAGACCGACTTTAACCTGTGGAAGTCGTTTGTCGAGGCGGCGGCCAAGGTAAAGCAGACCCGCTAGTTCGCGAACCGCATAACAGATAAGGGCGCCCCGCCGGCCACATGGTCCGACGGGGCGCCCTTTTGCCTATACGCGACAGGCACACAGCCCAAGGCTCGCAAGCCCTTACTCAGCCGCCTCGCGCAGGGCCGACATCGTAGCCGCATATTGCTGCTGCAGTGCATGCATTCCCTCGCGAGCGCCGTCAACGGCATCGGCACCACGCAGTGCCTCGGTCACCACAACCGCCGGCTCGTACAGATTATCGAATCCCAGGTTCTGGCTCACGCCCTTGAGCGTGTGCGCTGCCATAAACGCACCTTCGGCGTCTCCCGCCGCCATGGCGGCCTCTAGCTTGTCCATGCTCTCGTCATCCAAAAACTTGAGGGCAAAGCGGGCGAGCATTTCCTCGCCCATCAGCCGAGCGCACGCGTCATCATAATTGGCGCCGATCTTCTCATACGCCTCACGCATGGAAATCATGGATTAAAAACTCCTTTGGTCAAACTAAATCGTGGGAAACGCAACGACGTCAGCGGGGCGTGCCAACGTCTCGGCAATTTGGTCTTGCACCTCGAGCAGACAATCGAGCAGCAGCGGGTTAAAGGTGCCGCACTTACCGTCCAGGATCATCTGGATCGCCTCCTCGTGCGGGATAGCGTCCTTGTACACGCGCACGCTCGTCAGTGCATCGTACACGTCAGCCACCGAGACCACCTGCGCGGCGATGGGGATATCGTCGCCCTTAAGGCCATCGGGATAACCCTTGCCGTCCCAGCGCTCGTGGTGCCAACGCGCAATCTGGTACGCATATTCCATAAGCGCATTGCCGGCGTGATGGCTACCCAGCTCACGCAGCATGTCGGCGCCGATCGTGGTATGCGTCTTCATAATCTCGAACTCCTCGGGCGTAAGGCGTCCGGGCTTGTTGAGAATCGCATCGTCAATCGACATCTTGCCGATATCGTGCAGCGCCGAAGCCAGGGCGATCGTGGAGCGCTCCTCATTGTCGAGGGAGATCGTGCCGCCATGCTGGACCAGACAGCCAAGCAGCAGCTCGGTCAGCTTCTCGATGTTCGTAACGTGCCTGCCACTCTCGCCGTTACGAAGCTCCATGACGCCGGCCATGATGTCGATGAGCATGCGACTGTTCTTGACGCGCTCGTTGTACTGCTGGGACAGCAGGTTCGTCAGGCGGCGCTGTTTAGCGTATAGGCGGATGGTGTTGCTCACACGGCGGCGCACGACACGGGAGTCAAACGGGCGGTTGATATAGTCCGAGGCGCCCAGCTCGTACGCGCGCAGAACCATATCATCGGAATCTTCGCTCGAAATCATGATGACAGGCAGATTGTCGATGCCCGATCGGCGCGACAGACCGGCCAGCACCTCAAAGCCGCTTATGCCCGGCATGACAATATCCAGCAGCACGAGCGACAGCTCATCGCCATAGCGGTCGACCATGTCGAGCGCCGCGCGACCGTTATCGGCCTCGAGGATGCAATACTCGTCCTTGAGCATCTCGTTGAGAATGGCTCGGTTCATCTCGGAGTCATCGACAATAAGCACCGAAGGTTTTTCGCTTTGGAAGGCCTCGATGGAATCGGCATCGGTCACGACCGTACCGGCTTTTGCCTTAGCGCGGCTCAGTAACTGGACAGCACGGCCAACGCCCTCATCGACCGTCTCGCCATGAATGCGAACGCCACCAACACATGCCGTCAAGCTCACGTACTCATGGCCCGGAATAATCGTGGAATGAACGGCATCGGATACCTGACGCAGGCGACGGGCGAAGTCATCGGAGGGAATATCGGGCATGACGGCCACAAACTTGTCGCAGCCATAGCGCACAAGCTCGTCAGTCGAACGGATTCCGCTGCGCATGGCTGTCGCCACGGCACCGAGCGCAAGGTCGCCGGCATGACGGCCACACGTATCGTTGAAGACCCTAAAATCATCAAGGTCGATCATCGCAACGCCGGCATTCATGCGGGCGCTACGGAGCTTTTCCTCGTAATATCGGCGATTGTGCACGCTCGTCAGCACGTCGGTGTAGACAAGGTCCTCTTTTGCGGCCTCTTGCCCATCGATCGGACGCACCATCAGCAGGACATGAGGCTCGCCCTCGACCTTCAGAGGGCGCAGGCGAGCGCGGTACTCAACGCCATCGTTGAGCAGTTGCTCCGACACCTCATCGGAATCTGTCAAGGCCTCAAGACTTGCCTGGCGCAAACAAGGGCAGCGATCGCCGGCGAGCAGGCAGTTAGGCTCGCTCTTAATCTGATCGGCCGACAGTAAGCGTACCACGGGGTAGGTCTTCGCGACACGGGCGACCTCGGCGGCAGCCTCCTCGTCGGTTAGATTGACCTCGTGATTATTGAGCATATGGGGCCCTTTCTATCGTTATGCACGGCAACGGTGCATATCAATTGGTACAAGGGTAACATCTAACAGCTGAAGGCAAACGCGCGATTATCGTTACATTTTTATGACCTGGCAAGCGGCGGTAATGGAGCCGCGGGCGCGCGGTTATGGACGCATTCGTTAACAATGACGAAACGCTAACAACCCCTCTCCCCGCAGGTCATCGAGCGTGCTAACGCTCCAAGACATCGCGAACGGCATTTGCCGCCGTAACGGGGCGATCGCGCAGACCGTTATGCGCGCCCGGGATCGTCACGAGGGGGCAATCGAGATATTCGGCAGCCGCTCGCGTGCCAGCCTCGCGGGGCGTATCGACCGAAAGCTCGCCGAGAAGCACAGCAGCAACGGACTTCGATGCGCGAGCACTATCCCAATTGGGAACGTAAGTCATATTTGTTCCATATTCGTTCGCCATAAAGCAACGACCATTGCGCAGGGCATGCCTGGCTTCTGCTTCGGTCGTCCCAGGAGCATCGGGGTCCAAGTCGCCGAGGGCTCCCAAGAAAAGCCGGAGCGCCCTTGAAACCTTTCCAGCCGCAATCATATCGAGCAAAACCGGAGCTGCGCCCATGCCGACGCCTTCGGCCGACACAGCCGGCTCATGCAGAATCGCACGAGCGACGAGATGGGGTTCGGCACGAAGAAGCTCCAGCGCCACCAACGTACCGGCGCTATGCGCAAGCACATTTGCCGGAGCGCCAACGTGTTCGATCACGGCTTGCAGGTCGGCGGCCTGAGTGGAAAGATCATAGCTGCCGTCTGCCGCTTCGCTGCTGCCACCACAGCCG
>CABQKL010000056.1 GCA_902464645.1 uncultured Collinsella sp. | reverse complement strand
TGCGCGGCCAGCAGACTAAAGTCTTGAACAAAAGGGCGGCCGAGAACGTGTCTCGGCCGCCCTTCGGCGGTATTCCCCGGTATATACAGCTGTTTTAGCTACTCGGACTGCCCGCCCTTTTTGGCGTGCTTGGACGGAGCGCTCAGAAAGCGACCCGTCAGATAGTTCGCCGGGCCGGAAATATCAATCCCCAGTAGCACGTGCCCCAGCCACAAAAACGCCGCGAGCACCAGCAATGGAATCACGCACGAGGTCACGATCATCACGATGACGCCTTCGATGAGATCGGTCACTTGCCGCACAATTTCATCGGTAATCTGCTTGGCGCCGCTGGTCACCGACGTGACGAGACCCGAGGCACCGTCGGCAAGCTGCTCAAGCACGTTCTTGGACTCTGTGGACTCGGTCTTTTTCTTGCTTGTTTTGGAGCTATCGCTATCTGCCGCGCTCGCAGCGTCGGTCGCCTTTTGCTCGGCCGCCTCGATGCTAACGCGATACGTTTCGTCGACCTTTTGCGACACCCATACGCTTGCAGGCACCAACGCCATGCCAATTATGGCGACCACCAGCACACGCGTTGCCACGCGGCGAATGACGCCGCTGGTGCTCCAGCGTCCGTGAATACCAAGCGACACTGCAAAGAGCACCAGCGCAAACGGAATCAGGATGCCCAGGCCAACCGACCACAAAATAGTCAGCAGATATTTCTCAAGATAGAGCACGGCAAGCACGATACCCAAGTTTCCCGAAAGCTGCGCGAGCTGCTCGGCAACTGGCGTTCCCGTATCGCCCGGCAGCGCAGTGATACCCGCAGATAGGGCGACGCACGAGGTCGTGAGCGCCAAAACATTGCCCTTCTTTTGATCGATGACCTCGATGGTGGAGTCCCAAGTCTTGGTATCGGCAAAATGCGGACGAGCTACAAAGCCCGACAGCAGCGCCAGTACCACGAGCGCAACGATAAAGCCAATCTGTAGCTTTTTGTTTGCGCACACGATATCGGACAGGCTGGGCTGTAGCTCGGTTACCGTCGTATGCTCAGTTATCTGGACAGGACGCCCATGGGCCATCTCGTGCGCACCTCTTTTTTGTATTGACCCGTTATCCGGCATTTGGATACCTCCTCATTCCGGCCTGTATTGCGGGTGAAAGTATACCCATCCAGCGAAAAACCGAACGGGAGGGCGTGCAGAAGCTCCATAACGCTGCTAGTCGAACAGTGCCATTTCAAAACTATGCCGGTTTACTACCGTAAAACCGATAGGACCGACCACATTTGCTATTAGCAGAAAATGGCAAGCTTTCTACCTGCGGCTTTGATAACGCTGTTCTTTCTATAGTTGAAAGAATACGATTCATCGTAGTAAACCGGCATAGTTTTGTAACCGACGGGTCGAGTCGGCACCGCAACAAACCTAATAACCCGTTTTCTTCCATCCTCAAAGGATCAAATGCATGGCAGGAGTGTCCCTAACTGCCGGCAGATAAGGAACGTCCCCAAGTGCCGGGTAAAAAGAAAAAGCCCTGTCGCGAGTCTGCGGCAGAGCTTTTGGAAGGGGACTTGGTTGTGCGGACTCGTTAGGCGAGCTTGGCCTCGAGCTCGGCGATGCGCTTGTAGGCATCGATGGTAAAGCGGGTCTGCTTCTCCAGGATCATAGTGGTCATGAGAGTGTCCTGAGCGTGAGCCATGATGAAGGTCATCTCCATCTCGCCACCGCCGGCCTCCTGCGAAAGCAGCTTGGTCTGCGTGTCGTGAGCGCCGATAAGTGCATCGCTGGCATCCTTGTGCAGTTGCTCGGCCTTCTCAAAATCACCCTCGCGAGCAGCATCGAGCGCTGCAAGCAGATCGGTCTGGGCGTCACCTGCGTATGCGACGATCTCGAATCCAACCATCGAGATTTCTTCTTTGGTTGCCATATTGCGTTCCTTTCACATATGAACCAATGGAGAGCATCGCGTCCGGGCATACGCGCTGCGTTCTGTATGGCAGAAACATTAACATTCAAACAAAAAAGAACAACGCAAAACATAATTTCAAGCTATGAACGGTCAAATTTCACCCGTGAACGGTTTCCAAACCATTTCGAACAATATCAAACATGATTAACGGAAACCCAAACAGGACCGCGCCCTAGCGCAAATCGCGCACCGTATCGCCCTCTACGAGCACGCCGGGGATCAGCATGTGCTCCACGCCAGACGCACCCCCCTCGGCACCGGCGATCTTATCGACTGCCCACATGCCGACACGCCTGTTGTCAAAGCGCACGGTGGTCAGGCGACGGTCGGGCACGATATCGCCCAGGCTGTCATCAACACCCACCACGCTCACGTCCTCGGGCACACGCCTTCCGCACGACTCGAGCCCGCGAATGCAGCCGTAGGCCATGGCATCGTTGGAAGCATAAATGGCCGTACAGGTCGGATCTTCCGCCAGAGCCTGACCGGCAGCATATCCGCTCTGTGCCGTCCAATCCCCACGGACGAGTCGCGGCGGTTCAATACCATGCGCGCGCAATGTCTCGCGCCAGCCTTCCTCGCGCCGCATGCCCGAAAGCGAGCGCTCGGGACACGAGATAAAGTGCACGATTTTGTGCCCCCGTCCCAGCAAGTACTCGACCACCTGGCGCGAGCAATCGAACTGGTCGTTATCGACCGTAGAACAGAGCGGGTGCTCCAACATCGTAACGAGCACCGTCTGCATGCCGGGCAGCGGCTCGAAGGTGCCAAAGTCCGCCGGCATGCGGTTCATGATCACAACCATGCCGTCTACCGGCAGCGCGCTCATACGCGATGATGCACTCTCGAGGGTATAGGGATGTCCATCTACTTTCGTGAGGGTGATGGCATAGCCGTGCTTGTCGGCGGCGGCAGCAAAGCCCTCCATGCGGTCGAGGTTGCCGGTGCCGGTAATGTTAAACATGGCGACGCCGACGGTCTTAAACTTGCCGCGGCGCAGCGATCGACCGGCAAAATTGGGGCGATACCCCAGCTCGCGCATGGCGGCACGCACGCGTTCCTTGGTCTCGGGGCGCACGCTGGGCGAATCGTGCACGGTGCGCGAGACCGTCTGCTCCGAGACGCCCGCGAGGCGCGCTACGTCTTTGACGGATACCGATTGTTTAACAGCGGCCATAGGTCGATCTTTCTATGTCAACGATGCCATTGGTGGCACCTTGCGCAGTCATTTTTAACGCCTTCAAGTATATCCAACGCCTCCCCCACCATACGCTCACCACCCAAAACCTACCGTTCACCGACATTTTTGCTTCCCCGAACGGCTTTTGTCGACCAAATGTTAACGTTGCCATTGCGCAAATACAGAGCCACCGGGCGGCTCAAACGTTTACGCATAAGGAATCGACGGTTCGCAGGCACAGGAACCACCGGTTCGCGTCTTTTTTTGTGTCGCAAAATGGCAACGTCAACATTTTGGCAACCGAACGCCAAAAGCTACCATCGTTGCTAACCCACCGACTCTTAGGAGCATTGCATGGAGCAACTCATCGCCATCATCGAAAAGGGCCAGCCCTTTTTCAACGCGATCGCCCGCAACAAGTACCTCAAGGCGATCCGCGACGGCTTTATCTCCGTCATCCCCATCATCATCTTCTCGTCCATCTTCTGCCTGGTAGCCTCGGTCCCCAACATCTGGGGTTTCTACTGGCCCGATGACATCAACAACGCCCTGTGGAAGTGCTACAACTACTCTATGGGCATCCTGGCCATCGCCTGCGCCGCCACCACGGCCAAGCACTTCGCAGACGCTCAGAACCGCGATCTGCCCAAGAACAACCAGATCAACTTCATCTCGTGCATGTGCGCGGCCATCATCGGCTTCTTGCTCCTTTCGAGCGACACCATCGCCACGGACGCCGCCAGCGGCTTCAACACCACCTACCTTGGTTCCAAGGGCCTGCTGACCGCTTTCATCGCTGCGTTTGTGACCGGCATCATCTACAAGTTCTTCATTAAGCGCAACATCACCGTCAAGATGCCCGAGCAGGTTCCGCCCAACATCTCGCAGACCTTCAAGGACATCATCCCCTTCTCCGTCTGCATCACCGTCTTTTGGGTCTTTGACATCGTCTTCCGCGCTGCTTTTGGCTTCTGCTTTGCCCAAGGCGTCATCCAGGTGTTCCAGCCCCTGTTCACCGCTGCCGATGGCTACATCGGCCTCGCTGTGATCTACGGCGCCATGAGCCTCTTCTGGTTCGTGGGCGTCCACGGCCCCTCGATCGTCGAGCCCGCCATCGCCGCCGCTCTCGTTGCCAACATGACCGACAACCTGGCTGCGTTCCAGGCCGGCCAGCACGCTTCCGCTGTCCTGACCCAGGGTGCCCAGTACTTCGTCGTCTGCATGGGCGGCACCGGCGCCACGCTCGTCCTGGTCTTTATGTTCTGCTTCCTGGCCAAGTCTCAGGAGATGCGCGCCGTCGGTAAGGCCGCCATCGTCCCCGTCTGCTTTGCCGTCAACGAGCCGCTGCTGTTCGCCGCGCCCATCGTGCTCAATCCCGTCTTCTTTGTCCCGTTTGTCTTTGCTCCGATCGCCAACATCTGGATCCTCAAGATCTTTATCGACTTCTTGGGCATGAACGGCTTTATGTACACCCTGCCTTGGACCGTCCCCGGCCCCATCGGCACCATCATGGGCCTGGGCTTCCAGCCGCTCGCCTTTGTGATGCTCGCCATCATCCTGGTCGTCGACTTTGCCCTGTACTATCCGTTCTTCCGTGCCTATGACGCCCAGAAGTGCGCCGAGGAGGCCGAGATCTCCCAGGAGGAGCTCGCCGCCAAGAACGCCGAGAAGGCCGCCAAGCTTAACGATGCCTTCCAGGGCAAGGCTGACGCCAAGAGCGTTGCCGCCGGCGCTGCTGCCGAGGCCGTGAAGGCCGACGCTCCCGCCGCTGTCGCCACTGAGGCAACGACCGCCAGTGACCTCAACGGCAAGCGCGTGCTCGTGCTCTGCCAGGGTGGCGGCACCTCGGGCCTGCTCGCCAACGCGCTGGCCAAGGCCGCCAAAGAGCGCGGCATCAATCTTGAGACCGCTGCCGAGGCCTATGGCAACCACGTCGACATGCTCCCCGACTTTGACCTAGTCGTCCTGGCCCCGCAGGCTGCCAGCTACCTGGCCGACCTGCAGAAGGACTGCGAGCGCGTGGGCAACAAGTGCGTCGCCTGCCGTGGCAAGCAGTACATTGAGCTCTCCCAGAACGGCGACAAGTCTCTCGCCTTCGTCGCCGAACAACTTTCGAAGTAAGTAACGCCCAGGGCCAGTCGACCATCAACAGCCGGCTGGCCCTTCGATTTAGACGATTGGATATTTCATCATGTCCGTTAACCCTGCTAGCGTCACCAACCCGCCCGCGCAGTTTCCCGAGGACTTTGTCTTTGGCGGCGCCACTGCTGCCTACCAGGTAGAGGGCGAGACCCGCACTCACGGTAAGGGCAAAGTCGCCTGGGACGACTTCCTGGAGGCCCAGGGGCGCTTCTCCCCCGATCCCGCTTCGGACTTCTACAACCAGTACCCCGTCGATCTGGAGCTGTGCGAGGAGTTCGGCATCAACGGTATTCGCCTCTCCATTGCCTGGAGCCGCATCTTCCCCAACGGCACCGGCGAGATCAACCCCGAGGGCGTCCAGTTCTATCACGATCTCTTCGCCGAGTGCCATAAGCACCATGTTGAGCCGTTCGTCACGCTGCATCACTTTGACACGCCGCTTCCCCTCTTTGAGAAGGGCGACTTCCTCAACCGCGAGACCATCGACGCCTTTGTGGACTTTGCCACCTTCTGCTTTAAGGAGTACGCCGACCAGGTGACCTACTGGTTCACCTTTAACGAGATTTGGGCCGACGCCTCCAACACCTACATCGAGGGCACCTTCCCCGGTGGCGTCAAGGCGCATCTTGCCGAGGCCTTCCAGTGCGAGCACAACATGATGCTCGCCCACGCCAAGGCAGTGCTGGCCTTCCATAACGGCGGTTTTAAGGGCAAAATCGGCGTCATTCAGTCGTTGGAGTTCAAGTACCCGCTCAACGAGAACGACCCCGCCGACATCAAAGCCGCCAACAACGAGCACGTGCTGCAAAACCAGTTTTTGCTCGACGCCACCTTCCGCGGCGACTACGCGCCCGACACCCTCGAGTGCGCCAACCGCCTGGCTGCCGTCTCGGGCGGCACCATCGAGATCCTAGACGAGGATCTGGAAATCATGCGCGAGGCCGCGCTCTACAACGACTACCTGGGCGTTAACAACTACCAGTGCCGCTTCTTGAAGGCTTACGACGGCGAGAACGACCTGCACCACAACGGTACGGGCGAGAAGGGCACTGGCCGCTGGCGCGTTAAGGGTATTGGCGAGCATGTGAACAAGCCTGGCATCCCCACCACCGACTGGGACTGGATCATCTATCCCGAGGGCCTGTTCGATCTGCTCGTCTACATTAAGCAGCGCTACCCCAACTACAAGCAGATTTTCATCACCGAGAACGGCATGGGCTACAAGGATCCCTACAAGGACGGTTTTGTGGACGACCAGCCGCGCATCGACTATATCGAGCAGCACCTGCGCTGGTTGCTCAAGGCCATGGAGGTGGGCGTCAACGTGGGCGGCTACTTCCTGTGGAGCCTGCAGGATCAGTTCTCCTGGACCAATGGCTACAACAAGCGTTACGGCTTCTTCTACGTTGACTTTGAAACCCAGAAGCGCACGCCCAAGGCAAGCGCATACTGGTATAAGCACGTGGCGCAGACCCGTCGTCTGGACTAGTGACTGGCGGGGTTGCCCGCTCACATAACCTGTCCCCATTTCTCAGCCGGGGGCGGCACGTCACACGGCGCGCCGCCCCCGGTCTTTTGTTTTTGTTCGGCCTGGGGGCCGTTTGTCTCGATCTGTAACATCTAGCCGAGTTTTTTGGTCCTAGCTGTTACAGATTGAGACGAACAGGATTGCTCTTTCCGAAGAATCTAAATCTGTAACACGTAGCCCGCTTTTGACCGTCTACCTGTTACAAATCGAGACAAACGGAGTAGGACCTAACCCCGTATGTCCCTAACAGTCGAGCGTTCGACCAGCGTACTCGGCACATGAATCGCCTCGATAGACGAGCTCTCTCCAATCGCCGCCTCAAACGCAAGCTTACCGACACCGCGCAAATCAAATCGCAGCGTCGTCAGCCGATTGTGAGGAACAAGTCCCTCGAGTGCGTCGTCGATACCAACCACGCTCACGTCGTCGGGCACGGACAGGCCCGCGTTCTCGAGCGCGGCGATAACGCCCAGCGCCATCTGGTCATTTGCCGCAAGCACGGCAGTCGGCGCCTGCGACCCGCCGGCAAGCACCTCGGCCGCAATCCGCTCGCCCATGGCGTACCCACTGTCCGCACTCCAATCGCCACGCAGCATCGGAGCGGCATCGACATGAGCACGACCCAGCGTATCGCGCCAACCGGCCTCACGAAAACGCGAGGAAATCGAGTTTTCCGGACCCGCCACAAACCGCATATTCGAGTGACCATGTTCCAGCAGATAATTGGTCAACAGCTCGCACGAACCATACTGGTCGGAGTCGATCGTCGTGCAGCGCGGATGCGCATACATGGACAGGATGACCGTTCGCACTCCCGGCTGGGGAACAAACTCCTCAAAATCGGGAGCCATGCGGTTCATGTTGAGAATCATGCCGTCGACGGGTCGCTCGACCATGCGGCGCGAGGCATCGGCAAGTGTATAGGGCTTGTCGCCGCCCATCTCGATCATAGTGACGGCAAAATCGTGCTCGCGCGCCGCTTGCATGATACCCTCGAGCGTCGCCAGGTTACCGACACGTGTGATGTTGTACATGCACAGGCCAATAGAACGATACGACCCGCCGCGCAACGCCGCTCCAGCAAAATTGGGACGAAAGCCCAGCTCTTCCATGGCGGCCAGCACACGCTTGCGCGTCTTTTCCGTCACGTTGGGCATACCGTTGACCACGCGAGACACAGTCTGGCGGCTCACGCCAGCGAGCGCCGCAACCTCTGTCGCGCTCGCCGAATGACCATTCCTTGTCTGCTGAGCCATGCCTTCCACGCTAACCTGCTTCCCAACTATTCCCCGCGCCCATGGCGCATCGTACATACATTGATAACGTGCTCATGATACCCGAGCCATATACCACAACATGAAAACTTCTGTCAATCAAAACCGCTTACCGAACAAATACAACCGTTCGCGGCTGTTTGAAGTTGTTTTGTTTCTATACATCCCAGCCGGATGTTAACGTGCTCATTGTCAAATGTTCACGTGCTCATTTTGGTTCTAATCATTTTAAGATAGTGTTTATCGGGCTTTTTCACCGCTGAACGCTAACCAGGGAGCCTCCTGAGCGCAAACGCACAATATCGAACAGCGAGACGAGAGGGTGTATGCATATGTCTTTGCTAAACCGCGTACAGCAGCTGCCGAAGGGCTTTGTTTGGGGCGCCGCAACCGCCGCGTACCAAACGGAAGGTTCCACGAAGGTGGCAGGCAAGGGTAAGACCATGTGGGACGATTACCTTGTCGCCCAGGGTCGCTTTTTGCCCGACCCGGCCAGTGATTTCTACAACCGCTACGAGGAGGATATCCGCCTTTCTGCCGAGCATGGACTCAACGCCATCCGTGTGTCCATCGCCTGGACCCGCATCTTCCCCAACGGCGACGATGCCGAGCCCCTCGCCGAGGGCGTTAAGCACTACCACGAGCTGTTCGCCTGCTGCAAAAAGTATGGCGTCGAGCCCTATGTGTCCCTGCATCACTTTGACTCCCCCGCCGCCCTGTTCAACCAGGGCGACTGGCTCAACCGCAAGACCGTCGACGCCTATGTGCGCTATGCCGAGTTCTGCTTCCGCGAGTTCCGCGAGGTCAAGAATTGGTTCACCATCAACGAGCTCATCAGCCTCTCGCACTCCCAATACATCCAAGGCAACTTCCCGCCCAACCATCACTTTGATGTGACGAGCGGCATCCAGAGCCAGCACAACGAGCTCGTTGCCCACGCCCGCGCCGTCAACCTGTATAAGGATCTTGACGAGACCGAGCACCTGGGCGGACGCATTGGCATGGTCAACGTCCTGACGCCGGCATATCCTGCCACAGACTCGCCCGCCGACCAGCACGCCGCCGACCTGTACAACGCCTTCTACACCGACTTCATCATGGACGGCGCCTTCCTGGGTCACTACTCCGCGCGCACCCTCTCACTCATCAACGAGATTCTGCGTGCCAACAACGCCACGCTTACGGTTGAGGACAGCGACATGGAGGAGCTCGCCAAGGCGGCGCCCCGCAACGATATGTTCGGCCTCAACTACTATCAGTCGGCGTTTATCGCCGCCTACGATGGCGAGTCCACCAACAGCTTTAACGGCACCGGAGACAAGGGCACCTCGTGCTTTAAGTTTAAGGGCGTCGGGCAGCAGGTCGATATGCCGGGTATCCCCACCACCGACTGGGATTGGCTCATCTACCCGCAAGGCCTCTACGACACGCTCAAGCACATCAGCGCCACCTATCCCAACCTCCCCGTCATCTATATCACCGAAAACGGCCTGGGCCACAAGGACCCCGAGCCCGACGCAAACGGCATCGTCGCCGATCCCGAGCGCATCGACTTTGTCGACCAGCACATGGAGAAGGTGCTCCGGGCGCGCGCCGAGGGCGTCGACGTCCAGGGCTACTTTATCTGGAGCCTGCAGGACCAGTTCTCGTGGGCCAACGGCTATAACAAGCGCTACGGCCTGTTCTACATCGACTTCGACACGCAAAAACGCTACATCAAGCAGTCGGCACTCTGGTACAAGGAGCTCGCCGACACTATGGCGGACGCGCAGTAGCGCATCGCCTCGCTTTCCCCCGAGAGGGGAGCGGCCCTATGCGATACAAACCCAGCCGCTCCCCTCTCTCCCCCTGGGACCGACCCCGCCTGCACCCGGGCTTTTAGCAAGCGGGAGACCATATAGGTTTTCAACGTCCATGCCATTAAGATTTCATGCAAAGAGGAGCGTGAACTATGGAATCGATCGTTAAGTTCTTGGAGAAAGGTCAGCCGTACTTCGACAAGGTCTCTAAGAACATCTACCTTCAGGCCATTAAAGACGGCTTTTTGGCAGCAATGCCCATCATCCTGTCTTCTTCTGTCTTCCTGCTTATTTCGACCCTGCCGGGCGTTGTCGCCACGGTCGGCGGCTTTACGCTGCCCGACTGGTGGAACGTCGACGTCGTGAACTTCTGCAACAAGGTTTACAACTTCACGATGGGCGTCGTGGGCATCATGGTCGCCGGCACCACCGCAAGCGCGCTGACCGGCTCCAAGAACCGCCGCATGCCTGCCGGCAAGGCCATCAACGCCACGAGCACCATGGTCGCCGCCATGTGCGCTATGCTCATCTTGGCCGTTACCCAGACGAGTGCCAAGATCGACGGCGCCGATGTCTCGGTGTTCTTTACCGACAACATGGGCACCAAGGGCCTGCTGAGCTCCTTTGTCGCCGCATTTGCCACGGTCAACATCTATGCCTTCTGCATTAAGCGAGACATCACCATCAAGCTGCCCAAAGAAGTCCCCGGCGCCATCGCCCAGAACTTCCGCGACATCTTCGCCTTCAGCTTCTCCATCCTGTTTGTCGCCGTCATCGACGTTATCTGCCGCACCTGCTTGGCCGTCCCGTTTGCCAACGTCATCTCCACGCTGGTGAGCCCGCTGTTCGCCGCTGCCGATTCCTACGCCGGCCTCGCCCTCATCTGGTTCATGATCCCGCTGTTCTGGTTCATGGGCATCCACGGCCCCTCGGTCGTTAAGCCTGCCCTCAACGCCGCGCTGTTTGGCAACATCACCACTAACCTCGCCACGCTGCAGGCCGGCGGTCACCCCGCCCTCGCCCTGACCGAGAACTTCGGTAACTACATCGGCGAACTCGGCGGCACCGGCGCCACGTTCATTGTCCCGATCATCTTCCTGCTCTTTATGCGCTCCAAGCAGCTCAAGGCCGTCGGCAAAGCCTCTGTCGTACCCGTGATGTTCGCCGTCAACGAGCCGCTGCTGTTCGCCGCGCCCGTCATCCTCAACCCGTACTTCCTGATCCCGTTCCTGTTTGCCCCCGTGGCCAACGTCCTCATTGGTAAGTTCTTCATCGACTTTTTGGGCATGAACGGCTTTATCTATGCCATGCCGTGGGCACTCCCCGGACCGATCGGCACCTTCATCGACACCAACTTCCAGCCGATCTCTCTGGTCCTGGTTGTCGTCCTGCTGGTCGTTGACTTCTTAATCTACTACCCGTTCTGCAAGGCCTACGACAACGTCCTGTGCAAGCAGGAGGCCGAGACCCTGGCCGAAGAAGAGGCCGAGGAGACCAAGGCCGTCAAGACCGCTGCCGCCCCCGCCGTTGAGGCTCCTGTTGTCGAGACCGCTTCTGCCACTGAGGCCTCCGCAGCTCCGTCCGCCCTTAAGGGCAAGGATCTGAGGGTTCTGGTTCTGTGCGCTGGCGCCGGCACCTCTGCACTGCTCGCCAACGCGCTTAAGGAAGGCGCCGACGAGCTGGGCATCGACATTACCGCCAACGCCGGTGCCTACGGCAGCCACTACGCCATCATGGACCAGTACAACGTCATCGTCCTGGCTCCGCAGGTTCGCACCTATTACAACGAGATGAAGGCCGACACCGACCGCCTGGGCATCACGCTGCTGTCGCCCAAGGGCAAACAGTACATCGACCTCACTAAGGATCCCAAGGGTGCCGTCGCCTGGATCGAGGAAAACCTCGAGGCATAAAACGCTGACGCCACCTGCCGCTCGCAGAAAAAAAATGGCCCGTGCATCGATGCGTGATGCGCGGGCCATTTTGTTTAGACCGCACCCGTCCTCCTGTTCATCTTAATCTGTAACATCTAGCCGAGTTTTTGGGTCCCAGCTGTTACAGATCGAGGTGAACGCACAGGCCAAGCCAAAAATCTCAATCTGTAACATGTAGACCGCTTTTGACCGCTTAGATGTTACAGATCGAGACAAACAGATGGGTCAATCCAATCAATCTAGATCTGTAACACCTGGCTGGTCATTTCACTCCTAACTGTTACAGATCGAGACAAAGATGATGGCTGGGTAGACAAAATCTCAATCTATAACACCTAGTCGAGTTTTCGGGTCCCGCCTGTTACAGATTTAGACGAGCAGGCCGAGCACGTCTACGCCCGCAGATCCCGCACGCTCGCGCGCTCGACCAACACACCCGAGACGAGCGTACGGCTTCTGGAGCTCGGGGCTTCCAGACCTGCGACGACCTCGTTAAGCGCACGGATGCCCAGCTCGCGGTGGCGAAACTTCACCGACGTCAGAATCGAGTTGGGAATCGTCTTGTAGAGCTCATCGTCGAAACCGATCACGGACACGTCGTCGGGCACATTGAGCCCTTTGTCACGTAGAGCCATCATCACGCCGTTTGCCATGCAGTCGTTAGCAGCGAGGACCGCCGTGCAATCGGGCTTATCGGCAAGCACAAGGCCCGCGGCATAGCCACTATCCGCATTCCAATCGCCTTGCAGAGGCTCGGGCGGCTCAATGCCACGCGCCTCGAGTGCCGCACGCCAACCTTTCATACGGCACTGACTCGACAGCGACTCTTTCTTACCCGAAACGAAGTACACGTTCTTGTGCCCGTGATTCAAGAAGTACTCGCACGCCATGCGCGCACCACCCTCTTGATCGTCACTGACGGTAGAGCAGGTAGGATGCTCCATCGGTGTGATAATCACCGTCTTGAGGTCTTTCGGAGCCTCGAAGGTATCAAAGTCATCGACCATCTGACGCAGGTTAAAGATCATGCCATCAACAGGCAGCTGCGACATCCTACGCGCCGCATCGGCAAGGGTCATCTTTTCCCCTGCGCGCTTCTTAATCATCGTGAGCGCAAAGCCGCGTTCTTCGGCGGCATCGGCGATACCGTCGATCATGTCCACGGCACCGCCCGACAAGTGGAACAGCACGACGCCGATGCACCCGTAACGGCCCAACTTGAGCGAACGCGCGGCAAAGTTGGCTCGAAACCCGAGCGCCTCCATGGCCGAATGAACCTTATCGCGTGTCGACTCTCGCACGCTATCGGGCTCGTTAATCACGCGCGAAACCGTCTTGAGAGAAACACCAGCGGCAATCGCCACATCATTCATTGAGACATTTTTCTTGTCCATCGTTGCCACTACTTCTCCAGTCGGTTTTGCATCGCTTGTTTTTTGCGTTCTAGCATACACTACCTGCCTGACTGATAAATCAACC
>CABQKL010000055.1 GCA_902464645.1 uncultured Collinsella sp. | reverse complement strand
GGCCGCCGATGCCGTTTCCGCCTCTCGCCCCGGTGCCCGTCGCGAGTCTGCCGAGAACTACATCAAGCGTCTTGAGAAGCTCGAGGAGATTGCCAACTCCCATGAAGGCGTCGAGCGTACCTATGCCATGCAGGCTGGTCGCGAGGTCCACGTCATGGTTCAGCCGGACAAGATCTCCGATGCCCAGTCCACGGTCCTGGCTCACGATATCGCCCATCAGATCGAGGAAGAGATGGAGTATCCCGGTCAGGTGCGCGTCGTCGTGATTCGCGAGAGCCGCGCTGTCGATATCGCTAAATAACATGAGCGACGCGAACGAGCTCATCTCATTTATCGCGTCGATGTCGGGGGAGGGCAACCTTCGCGTCGAGGAGAACCTTGGCGAGGGGTATGTCCGCCTCCGAGTTTCGGAGGCCGAGCGCCGTCAGGCCAAGCATGACATTCAGCATGTAGAGGACATTGTCATCGAGATGCTGCGTAATGCTCGCGATGCCGGAGCCGATAAGGTCTATCTTGCCACGACCAAGGAGGAGGGTGTTCGCACCCTCCTCTTCCTGGATAACGGTTCTGGTGTGCCGCAGGATATGCAGGAGCGTATCTTCGATGCTCGTGTCACTTCCAAGCTCGAGAGCATGAAAATGGACCGTTGGGGTGTTCACGGTCGTGGTATGGCGCTGTTCTCTATCAAGCAGAACACGGATGAGGCGCGCGTTGTTTCATCGGGCGTCGATTTGGGCTCTTCGTTTAAGGTGCGCGTTGCCACCGAACGCTTGGGTGAGCGCGCCGACCAGTCGAGCTGGCCTCAGGCGGTTAAAGACGAAGACGGCCGCTATGTATGTGCTCGCGGCCCCCACAACATCATTCGCGCGGCCTGTGAGTTTGCCCTTGAGGAGCTGCGTTGCTGCGATGTGTATCTGGGCTCTCCGTCCGAGATCGCTGCGACCCTGTACGCTCAGGCTTCGAGTCGTCTCGATACGTCGCGCCTGCTCTTTATCGATGACGAGTGCGAGCTTCCAGTTATCGATCGCTTGGGCCTTGCCTCGGATGCCGAGGACTTTATCCGGATCTGCTCCGGTCTGGGCCTTGAGATGTCCGAGCGCACTGCCCACCGAATTCTGTCGGGTCAGATTAAGCCCGTTCGCGGCGTGACTGCGCGTCTGCTGCGCGAGCGCGACTCCACCTCTCATGCGCCGGCTCCCATCGATCTTGCCAAGGACCGTCGAGGCCTTCGTATCGCCAAGGATGATATGGCGCAGTTTTCGCGTGCGGTCGAGCGTGACTTTAACGACCTCGCTGCCCGGTATTACCTCAATCTGTGCGGCGACCCTAAGATTCGCGTTTCGCGTGATCGCATCACGGTGACGTTCGATCTTGCCAAAGAGGAATAAAATCTTTACCGAGTCCGCTCGGTACGATACAGTTATTGCAGTTAAAACGTACTTTTAAACGCAGGAGTTTCTTCATGGATTGCCTGAAGGTATCAAGCAAATCATCGCCCGCGTCCGTTGCCGGCGCCATTGCCGGCATGGTCAAAGATGGCGTCCCCGTCAACATTCAATGCGTCGGTGCCGGTGCCGTCAACCAGGCCATCAAGGCCGTTGCCATTGCGCGCGGCTTTCTGATTCCGACCGGCTTTGATGTCTCCTGCGCGCCGGTGTTTTCCGACATTCTTATTAACGGAGAGTCGCGCACGGCAATTCGTCTCTCTATCTACGTTCACCAGATTAATCGGGCTGCTATGGATAACGTTGTCATGGATGACGTTAAGCCCGTTGCGTAAGCGAGCCATCTGCACGCTTGTAGCACCTATGCGCCCCGTCGATACCATCGTTAGGATGTAAGCTCATGGACCAGCGTTCCGTACGCGATATTCTTGCCGGTAAAACCTACTTTATCCGCACATTCGGCTGCCAGATGAACCAGCACGACTCCGAGCGCGTGAGTGGCTTGCTCGATTCGTATGGCTGTCTTATGGCGCTCGATCCCGAGCATGCCGATATTGTCGTGTTCATGACGTGCTGTGTGCGCGAGGCTGCCGATACGCGCCTGTATGGTCAGTGCAATTCCTGCAAGAGCCTTCCTCCTTCGCCTTCGGGTAAGCGTGTTGTCGCCGTGGGCGGCTGCATCGCCCAGCGCGATGGTGAGGGCTTGCTCACCAACGTCGATAACGTCAACGTCATTTTCGGCACCCATTCTATTGCGCACGTGGCTGAGCTTATCGCCGAGGCGTTTTTGGATGGTAAGCGCCATATCCGTACGAATGAGCATGAGGATACCGACGCCATGAGTATGCCGTGGCATCGCGAGACGCAGTATCACGCCTGGGTGCCCATCATGACGGGCTGCAACAATTTCTGTACGTACTGCATCGTGCCGTACGTCCGTGGTCGTGAGAAGAGCCGTCCCTTCGAGGAGATTGTCGACGAGGTTACCGGGCTTGTGCGTCAGGGCGTGCGCGAGATTACGCTGCTGGGCCAAAACGTTAACTCCTACGGTCGCGATCTCTTTGGCAAGCCGCGTTTTGCCGATCTGCTGCGCGCTGTGGGCGATACGGGTGTCGAGCGTATCTTCTTTACCTCTTCGCACCCCAAAGATCTGCTGCCCGAGACCATCGATGCTATGGCCGAGACGCCTGCCGTCATGCCGCAGCTTCACTTGGCCGTTCAGTCGGGTTCCACGCGCATCCTTAAAGAGATGAATCGTCGGTACACGCGCGAGGATTATCTGGGCCTGGTCGATCGTATTCGTAACCGTATGCCCGATATTGCGCTTTCGACCGACATCATCGTGGGCTTCCCTGGTGAGACCGAGGAAGACTTTGAGCAGACGCTCTCGCTTGCCGAGACGGTGCGCTATGCCCAAGCCTACACGTTTATTTACTCCAAGCGCGCCGGTACCCCGGCCGCCGAGATTTATGATCCCACCCCGCATGAGGTTATCCTTGAGCGCTTTAACCGTCTGGTCAAGGTTATCGAGACGACGGCACACGAGTTTAACCAGGGCGAGCTTCACACTGTGGTGCCTGCGCTCATTGAGGGCACGAGCAAGAAGAACGACGCTGTCCTTCTGGGCAAGAGCCCTAAGAACCAGACTGTGCATGCGCCGATTCCTGCTGGCTATAGCATCGATCAGCTTATCGGCAAGATCGTCGATGTTGATATTGATGTCGCCAAGACGTGGTATCTGTCTGGCTCCGTCGTGGGCGAGCCTCGCTAATGATTTCTCCTGGTGCAAGCCTTTCTGCTGTAGCGATTGTCGGTCCGACAGCGGTCGGAAAAAGCGATGTTGCCGACCGCCTGGCCGCTCGTCTATCGTCCGAAGTGTTGTCGTGCGACGCGATGCAAATCTATCGCGGCATGGACATCGGTACGGCCAAAATGATGCCCGAGGAGTGCTCGGCACCTCTGCGCCTTATCGATATCGTGGATCCCGGCGTCGCGTATTCTGCTGCGCTCTACCAGTCGGACGCCCGAGCACATGTCGAGCGTTTGCTTGGCGAGCAGCGTCTTCCGGTCTTTTGCGGCGGTACGGGCTTGTATCTCAAGGCCGCTCTCGATGAAATGGATTTTCCTTCGGGAGAACTCGAGGACGAACGACGCGTGGGCTATCAGGAGCTTGCCGAGCGCATTGGCGAGGAAGCATTGCATGCCCTGCTTGCCGAGCGCGACCCTGAATCAGCTGCCGTGATTCATCCCCATAACGTGCGTCGTGTGATTCGTGCGCTCGAGATGCACGATGACGGCGTGTCATATGCCCAGCAGAAGTCGAAATTCAGTGTTCCGCGCGAGCGCTATCATGCCTTGTGGTTTGGTCTGACGCGTAGCCGTGAAGTGCTGTATGAGCGCATTAACCTACGTGTCGACCTTATGTTTGAGCAGGGACTGGTTGATGAGGTCCGTGGCCTTATGGACCAGGGCCTGGGCGATGCGCTCACGTCGATGCAGGCAATTGGTTACAAAGAGATTATTGATGCCTTGCGTGGCGCTATTACCATGGATGAGGCCCGTGAGCTTATCAAGATGCGCTCACGTCGCTATGCCAAGCGCCAGCTATCCTGGTTTAAGCGTGACGATCGCATCGTGTGGTTCGATATGGATGAGTTTACGATCGATGAGGTCGTTGATGATATTTACCATCGCATCGAGGCTGCCTAATGGCTCGTTTCCCTTTGGTCCCCACGGCGCCTGAACCCGAGCGCGCCATCTTGGTTGGTGTTGAGTGGCACGATAACGCCTGGCCGCTCGACCGTTCGCTCGACGAGCTCGAGCGTCTAGCCCACACTGCTGGGGCCCAATGCGTTGCACGCTTGTCTCAGCGCCTGGTCAAGCCCTATCCCAAATCGTTTATCGGCTCCGGAAAGGTCGAGGAGCTGTGCGGTTTGGTGCATCGCATGGATGCGGATGTTGTTATCTTCGACGACGACCTGACTCCTTCACAGCAGTCCTATCTTGAGAAAGCCGTGGGCGAACCGGTCAAGATTATTGACCGTACGGCGTTGATTTTGGATATCTTTGGTCTGCATGCCCAGACGCGTGAGGGCCGCTTGCAGGTGCAGCTGGCACAGTTGCAGTACCTGTTGCCTCGTTTGCGAGGTATGTGGAGCCACCTTGCCAAGGAACAGACGCGTGGCGGTATTGGCTCGCGCTTTGGCCAGGGCGAAAGCCAACTCGAGGTCGACCGTCGTCTGATTCGCAATAAGATCGCTGCGCTTCGACGCGAACTGAAACAGGTTGAACAGCGCCGCGATGTGCAATCGAAAAGCCGTATTGAATCGCCAGCGTTTCGCGTTGCGTTGGCTGGCTACACCAATGCCGGCAAGTCGACGCTGCTTAATCGTTTGACGGGATCCACGGTACTTTCGCAGGATAAGCTGTTTGCCACGCTCGATCCTACAACGCGCTCGTACCGTTTGCCCGGTGGTCGTGGCATGACGATCACCGATACCGTCGGCTTTATTCAAAAGCTGCCACATGGCCTGGTCGACGCGTTTAAATCTACGCTTTCCGAGGTGCTCGGCGCCGATTTGATTCTTAAAGTTGTAGATGCTTCCGATGAGGATTATGAGCGTCAGCTCGAGGCGGTTGATCGTGTCCTTGATGAGATTGGTGCCGGTGAGCGCCTGACACTTACCGTGTTCAATAAAATTGATCTGCTCGATAGCGTCGATCGCTTGAGCTTTCGCCGGCGCTATCCCGAGGCGGTGCTGTTCTCGGCTCAGACGGGTGAGGGTCTTGATGACTTAGTCGACCGCATCGCTCGTGAAGCGGCCGCCACGGACGTGTTGCTCTCGGCCGATATCCCGTATCGAGAGGGCGCGTTAATCACGCTCGTGCACGAACAGGGAACCCTTCTGCACGAGGAATACCTCGAGGACGGCGTTCGTATTGTGGCAAAGCTTCCGGACCGTATCGCACCACGTCTTGAGCGTTACCGAACGGAATAAATCAGCTCCAGTACACCCAAGATAACCGGTTGATGAAGCAGGTAGAACGGCAGTGCATGGCGTCCGAGGCTTGCGAGCGTCGGGATGGGATTTTCATAGGCCCATGCTGGTGCCTCGCAGTTTGCTTTCTGAGCCGTGCGCGCGGCAAAGAAGCCTGTGAGGTACATAAATAAGAAGGGTATGAGCGGATAGTAATCACCGGAGACAAAGTCTGGACTTGGGAACCCCAGCCAAGCTAGATGGGGGATAGGGTAGACCGCTTTAGGAATGCTCCAGGTACAGGCAAAGAGTATGAGGCAAATCGTTATACCCCAAACTGCCGGTATTCTATCGAGAACCGGGCGCGCGAGTGCAACAATGGCGGTGCACGCCGCCATGCAGAAAATGATGCCGAAGTTCACCGAGTCATCGACTGAGACGAGCGTCGTTGCGACCCATACGACCAAAGCGGCTACGGCATATTTGGCGGCACGCTTGATGTTGTTGCGCGAGAGGGTGCACATCCAGCCGGCAATAAACAAAAATACCCAACTGATGCTGGCTCGCCAGATGTCTTGGAAGATGGTCTGGGTAAACCAGGGCATCTCCCAACCATATAGGTAGGCAAGGTCGTAGCAGGCATGAAATCCCGCCATCGACAGCATGGTAAACCCGCGAATGGTATCAAAGACCGTGATGCGTTTTTGCATTACGAAAACCGGCGCATCAAACCGACGACCTTGCCTAGAATCGTGGGATTTGTCGCGTAGATAGGCTCCATAGTGTCGTTTTCGGGCTGCAGGCGAACGCGTCCCTGCTCCTTATAGAATGTTTTGACTGTTGCGGAGCCATCGATCATGGCCACGACAATCTCGCCATTCATGGCGCTCTTCTGCTCGCGAACGATGATGTAGTCGCCGTTATAGATGCCGACGTTAATCATCGAATTGCCGTGGACCTCGAGGATAAAGGACCCCTGTTCTGTTGCGATCTCGGTTGGGATGGTAAAGGTGTCCTCGATATTCTGCTCGGCAAGGATGGGAATCCCTGCAGCGACACGGCCTACGAGAGGCAGCGATACAGTGCCGCGGGGCACCGTGGGCTCATCGGACTTCGAGATGGAGACGGAAGATCCGTCCTCGTCAAAGAGCTCGAGAGCGCGAGGTTTGGTGGCGTCACGCTTGAGCAGGCCGCGTGCTTCCAACGCGGAGAGGTGCGCATGTACGGTGCTAGGGGAGGAAAGGCCCACAGCCGAAGCCATCTCGCGCACACTGGGCGGATAGCCCTTCTCCTGCTGATATTCCTTGATGAAGTCGTAAATTTGCTGCTGACGCTTGGTAATTTTGCGAGCCATCAGGGGTTCCTCTCTACCCATACCAAACAAATGTTCTATTTTTGCTTGACAGGAACAACTGTTCGAAGATAATAATAACCGAACACTCGTTCCCGCGCTAGACTTTTTTGTCCCCGCGGCTTGATAAAACAGTTCTCGTCAAAACAAACGAGAGGAGAACAGAATGAACGCAGCGGATATGGTCCAGGGAAACCTCGCTCTTAAGCTCGAGGCGCCCGCCACGCCTGCCTTTACGGTCGTGAAGGGCGGACGCTCTCATTTTCAGGCCGTGGCCACTAAGCCCGTTCGCACCCAGCGTGCGTCCGTTGCTTCGGCTCCTGTTGCCCTGAAGGCCTCGACGATCGTTGCTGTAGCCGTAGCGTTTACCCTGTTCTTCGTGCTTGCCACGTCAGTTTTTTCTGCTCGTCACGCAGCATATGCCGATTCCGTAGCCAACGTCACCTACGAAACGGTTCGTGTGCAGTCCGGCGATTCTCTGTGGTCGCTTGCCCAGGAGCATCCCATCGATGGCCTTTCCACGCAGGAGACTTCCGACATGATTCGTAGCGTAAATCACCTCGATCGCAGCTCTCTTGATGCTGGTGCAGTTCTGAAAGTTCCGGCTCGTTCGTAAGATTTCCGCTCGGTTGCATGGTACCCTTGTTATCGTTTAAGAGGAGGTACCATGCGCTGTCCCAAATGCGGCAAGGCACATACCCGCGTTGTCGATTCCCGTATGCAGGAGTCGAACAACACTATCAAGCGTCGTCGCGAATGCTGTTCGTGCAATTATCGTTTTACGACGTTCGAGCGCTGCGAAGATCCCATCGAGGTTATCAAATCCGACGGGTCTAAGCAGCGGTTCGATCGCAACAAGCTGCTGGTCGGCCTGATGCGCGCCACGATTAAGCGCGATATCGATACGAAAAAGCTCAACGAGATCATCGATGATATCGAGGTGGAGCTGCGTTCCCGTACGCTGACGGCTGTAACGTCCCACGAACTGGGCGATATGGTGCTTAAGCGCTTGGCCAAGATCGACAAGGTTGCCTACATTCGATTTGCCTCGGTCTATCGCGATTTCAAAGACGTCGATGAGTTTTTGCAAGAGCTCGACAAGCTAAGGTGATTTCATGTCCAACATTACCGTTAACATTAAGCGTCTCGATCCCACGGTCGAGCTTCCCAAATACGCTCATCCCACAGATGCCGGCCTTGACCTCCGCGCCAACGAAGACTGTACCCTCAAGCCCTTTGAGCGACGTTTGGTTTCCACTGGCTTGGCCATTGCGCTGCCCGATGGCTACGCCGGCTTTGTCCAGCCCCGCAGCGGTCTAGCCATTAAGCAGGGCCTGTCTATAGTCAACACGCCCGGTCTCATCGACGCCCACTATCGAGGCGAGCTTAAGGTCATCCTCATCAACCTGGATCCCACCAACAATATCCAGATCAACAAAGGCGACCGCATCGCGCAACTCGTCATCCAAGAAGTCCCCACGGTCAATCTCGTAGAGGTAGACGAACTAGATAAAACCGACCGAGGAGCCGGCGGTTTCGGTTCTAGCGGCGTCGCCTAGGGCGCTCGTACCCCTCCCGCCCGCCTCTCACACATATCATTCCATGCTCAAACATTCTCGCTTCGCTTCGCTCGCTGCGAAACTGCGCGTGGAACGATATGTGTGAGAGGCGGGCGGGAGGCTACTCGCTTGAAACAAAAGTTAATCTTTCCGATTACCCGATGCGGCAAAGGTATAGTTTCTTTGCCGTATCGGGTAACTGCAATTAGTTACTTTGGTTTGCCTTTGCAGCTTCTAATAGGGGGATCCGGCGCAGCTGGTAGTGCGTAAACGCAGCTGACCGGCCCGACCCGCCTATATATCGTCCCACGCGCAGTTTCGCAGCGAAGCGAGAATGTTTGAGCATGGGATGATATATAGGCGGGTCGGGCCGGTCAGCGGACAGTAAATCACTACCTGATATGGGCAGGCTTCCCGCCCCAGTAGAAGCGGCAGAAGGCTCGTTTACGTTTTTGGGGCTTGCCTGCAAGCTCCATGGTTGCGATGGCGATGTCCTCGGCTGCGCGTGGACGGCGTAGAACTTCGCCGTTGATGAGCAGTGCCTTGAGCGATTCGGGATGATCGTGGAGATGGCGCAGTGTCACGATGAGCTCGCGTGCGGTCGTGACATGCATGCTGGCGCCCATGCCGGTGAGCATGGTGGTGTTGGCCTTTTCCTGGCCATATGACTTGCCCAGCAGAATCATAGGCAGGTGTGCGCACAGGCATTCGGTAACAGTGAGTCCGCCAGATTTGAGGATTGCCAGGTCACAGCCGTGCATAAGCGCTGCCATGTCATCGACGTAGTCAAGAACCATGACGTTCTCGAGTTTCATGGCATCGAAAAGCGTTTTGAGACGGGTGGCATATTCGGCATCCTTGCCCGGCAAAAAGACAAAGTGCATGTCCTCGAAGCTGCGCAGGAAGGGGAGGGTGCGGTCCATCTCCGCGCGAAAGCGAACGTACGGTTGAGGTAAACTGGCGCCGGCCATCACCAGCACAACGAGCTTGTCTGTGGGGAGATTGAACTTCTCGAGTTCTTCCTCGCGGTTGTAGTCCGTATCAAACCCGGCGCGAATGGGGATGCCCGTAATGCGGATCTTTGCCTCGGGAACCTTACGGGGTCGGAGTGTTTCGGCCATAAACTCGTTTGCCACGCAGAATAGGTCGGTGTCCTTATGGGGCCACCAGCCCTCGACCTCGTAATCGGTCGGTACGCAAATGACGGGATAGTCGATGCCCGTAATGACGCGCGCGCCGACGGCGACGTTGGCTGCCGTGATATGTGTGGCTACCACGGCAATGGGCCTGCGAGTTCGAACGTATTCGTTAAATGCGGGGAACATGATGCGCGACCATGCCGTGCCACCGCCCCAAAGCAGGTGTCCGGTAAGGGTATAACGCCAGGTCAAGTCATAGATTGGGCGCGTGGCGCCGGTAAACGAGGCGGCCGTTTTGTTGCCGTCGAATTTTATGCGTCCAAAATCAAGGATATCGAGCACTTCAATCTCAACATCCTCTGGGATGCCATTGGTGCCGCGGATGAGGTCGAATGCCTGCGCAATCGCATTTGCGGCGGCCTTGTGGCCCGAGCCGACCGAGGCGTGCACGATAGTCACGAGAGGTTTTTGCTGAGCCAAGAGCGTGGTTTGTTCCGATTGGGGAGTGCTGTGCGTGAGCAGGGGAGCGTCGTCGCTCGTCTGCGTCTGATCCATCGATATCTCCCCTTCATCTTTGTTTCACAGAGAATCATTGTAGTGCATGAGTGTCACGTTCGCATAAATTTGGGTATGAGCGCAAAGAACGCCAATCCTTCGACAGGAGGTCTTTTCATGACTACCCATCAGCCGATCGATGTTGCTATTATCGGCGGCGGGCCTGCGGGCTATGCTGCAGCCATTTACGCGGCGCGCGCCAACCTAACGACGACCGTGATTGAGCAAGGTATGTCGGGAGGACAGATCGCCACAACCAATGAGGTCGAGAACTATCCGGGCATTCCGCTCTTGAGTGGCGCCGAACTCGGCGAGCGTTTTCAGCAACATGCAGAGGGCCTGGGAGCACAGGTTACATGGAGCATGGTTACGGGTATCGATTACGATGCGGATGCGGCGCTGTTTACGGTGCATCACGATATGGGCGATACGCTGGCCTCGAGCGTTATCGCTTGCATGGGTGCCACGCCGCGATCTGCTGGTTTTGTTGGCGAGGATACGTATCGCGGTCGTGGCGTTTCTTATTGCGCGACGTGCGATGGCATGTTCTTTCGCGGTAAACAGGTCTTTGTCATCGGTGGCGGTAATGCTGCCTGTGAGGAAGCCCTGTTCTTGTCAGAAATCGCAAGCAGCGTGACCATCGTCTTGCGCCGCGATCAGTTCCGGGCTCCTGATGGCGTGGTTCAAAAGGTGCTCGCAAAAGATAATATTTCAGTTAGGTACCAAACTAGTATCGTGGAACTATCGGGCGAGGCCATGCCCATGACTATTATGTTTAAGGAAAACGCTACCGGTGAAACCTATTCCGAGTCCTTCGATCCCGGCTCGTTTGGTATCTTTGTCTTTGCTGGCACACAGCCCCATACCGAGCTTGTAGAGCATCTGGTTGAACTGGCGCCCGACGGCGGTATTTTGACCGACGAATCGATGGCAACCCGCACGCCTGGCTTATTTGCTGCCGGCGATATCCGTTCCAAGCGTTTACGCCAAGTTGTGACCGCTGTTTCGGACGGAGCCATAGCCGCTACCAGCGCATACGCTTTCTTACGCTGATAAGTACGATAATATATCTTATGTAAGGTTGCTTTTTTAAACAAAGTGGTTGGACGGTACATCAATGTGCTGTCCAACCACTTTTACTTAGCGGCTATGTGGTATGCAAAACTAGATAACCTAGAATACAATATAGAAAATGAACGGAGGCCTCTTATGAACCATGTTAAACACGTTATCCCGATGTCCGATACATCGGTCAGTATTAAGCCGGAGGATATTCAGCCTACGGTGCTGCCGGATGCATTTATTCAATCCGATATGGTGGGTAAGCTCAACGCGTTGAGCCTGCCACGTTATGACCAGCTGCCTAACGTTACGCTCTATCGCGATCAGGTTATTGAATATGTTGCGCTGTGGATGGAGCCGCTTTCGATTTGCGTAGAGCAGCCCGTTATCACACCATCGATGATCAATAACTACGTGAAGGTTGGTCTCGTTCCCGCGCCGGTTAAAAAGCAGTATGGCCGTGAGCAGATTGCGCGTCTTATCGCCATTTGTATCTTTAAGCAGGTGCTGCCCATCGCTGCGGTTCAGGCGCTCTTTAATATTCAGCGCTTGAGCTATGACGCTCCGACCGCCTTTGATTATGTTGTCGATCAGCTCGAGGCATCGATTCGTGCGGCGTTTTCCGTCGAGCAGACTCCCGTGCCCGATACCGCACATCAGGTTACGCGCGAGTCGCTGCTCGTACGCAGTGCGGTTTCGTCTTTTGTATCGAAGGCGTACCTGATGAGCTACCTCAAGTTCAATGGTTTTAATAGCTAGTCAATGTATAAAACGGGCGGGACAAAGAGCCATCTGTCACTTTGTCCCGCCCGCGTTTTTGCTTAGTTGAACGTTATCGACCCGAAGCCACGCCCATGCCGTAACCGATGATGAGACCGTGCATCTCGGCGTAATAGGAATCTAGCCCGTTGCAGGGCATGATGATGGTCTTAGAGCCGGGCCAATGCTCCACAATGCGGCTGGCTAGTGCCTGGGCGCCCGTCTCATTCTCGACGTGGTCGATAACGACCTCGCCGCCCGTGAAACCCTCGGCCTCCATGGTGTCAATAATCTTGTTGAGCATCTTCTTTTCGCCACGCGTGTGCCCAACGAGTTCAATTTCGCCCACCTCGCTCGCCGTGCCCAAAATGCGGATATTGAGCTTGTTGGCAATAACACCGGCCGCCTTAGGGATGCGTCCGGCCTTCGCAAGGTTTTCGTAATTGCATAAACTAAAGAGGATCTTGCTGTTCTGCTCCAAGCTATCGAAGTAGGCGCAGGCATCCTCAAACGAAACATTTGGATTGCTTGCAAGATAGCGGTCGAACAGCAGGAAAATTAGATCCATTTTGCCACCTGCGGCTCGCGAGTTAACCAAATGAATCTGACGGTTGGGCTCTTCGGCAAGCACCATGTCACGTGCGGTGGCCGCGGCATTGTAGCTTCCCGATACGCCCTCCGAGATGGGCATGCAGATCGTCTTGTCGGCAAGCTTAAAAAGTTCAGCCCACTCCCCTACGCTTGGACAGGCGCTCGAAGAAGCGCTCGACTCCGCCTGCACGGCGCAATTGAGCTCGTGAACATCGAGCGAGAGGTCGTCGACAAATTCGCGCTCCCCCACTCGGATCTTAAGGGGTGCAAATGCAAAGGTGGTATGAGGTGCGGTTGGTTGCCAATCGCGAAGATTGCAGCTCGAATCGGAGATAAGTGCCCAGCTCATTGAGGGTCCTTTCTAATTGTTCCCCAACAATTATAGCCATCTTTTTGATTGATTGGACGGCTATCTAGTTTTGAATACTAGATAGCCGTCCTGATCATATAAGGCAAACGGTAGGGGCAAAAAGAATGGGCCTCGTGATTCAAGATCGCGAGGCCCACGTTCGTTCGCTGTAGTAATAAATTAGTAGCGTACGAAGATGTAGTTGTTGTTCATACCGGCTGCGACGGAGCTGATGATGACGCCCGTTTTGTAGTCGGAAGCATGGATCATCTGGCCGTTACCAACGTAGATGCCGGTGTGGTAAGAGTTAACAACGACGTCGCCAGGCTGGGGATCGGATACACGGGTCCAGCCCATGAAGGTACCGGTCGTGCCAAGGCGGCAATAACGGCCCGTGAGGCAATAGCTTACAAAACCGGAGCAGTCAAAGCTGTTCGGTCCAATGCCGCCCCAAGAGTAAGCGTATCCGAGCTTGCTGTAGGCGCGCGAAACAACGGTACCGCCGTCAACGGACTGGCTCGGTGCGGAAGGCGTCGGAGCCGGAGCGGGCGTCACGGGCTGCGGCGTGGGGGCAGGAGCGGGCGCAGGCGCAGGCGTGTTGCCGCCGCCGTTGTTGGTCGTACCGCCACCATTGTTGGTGTTCTCGGTCGTACCGGCGGTGTCGTTGCTCACCGTGGCCTTTTCGGCAGTGCTGGCGTTGATACCGGCCTGCAGCGCGGCGTTGGCCTCGGCCTCGGCGGCAAGCTCGGCCTGCAGCTGTGAATCCAGGGAGTTTACGACGTTCTGGGCCTCAGCTTGCTGGGCGTTGAGCTCGTCGACCTTTTTCTGCGTGTCGGCGACGTTCTTCTCCTGCTCGGCCTGCTTATCGGTGAGCTGCTGCTTAAGCTCCTTGACCTCTTGAATGGTTTGAGCCTGCTTATCGGAAACTTTGCCGTAGTAGAACAGACGGTTGAGCATATCGCTCAGGTCGTCAACGCCCGTTAGAACCTGAAGCAGGCTCAGACCGCCGGTCTTGTACTCGCCGGCGACATAGGTCGAGAGCTTGGCCTGACCGTCAGCAATCTCCTGCTGCTTTTGCGTGATCTCGCCAGCAGTCTGATCGAGCGCCTGCGTCTGCGTGGCGAGCTCATCGTAAATCTGCTGGGTTTGGGTACCGATCTGCTCGAGCTTCGTACGAGCAGCGGCAAGGTCGGATGCGGTATCGGCGTAGGCAGGAGCCGCGAGGCCCAAGCCCAAAACACAAGCGAGGGT
>CABQKL010000054.1 GCA_902464645.1 uncultured Collinsella sp. | reverse complement strand
CGTCACCTATACCTGCGAGCTTAAGATCGACGGTCTGGGCGTCGCGCTTACCTACCAAAACGGCACCTTTGTGCGCGCCGCCACGCGCGGTGACGGCACAACGGGTGAGGATGTGTCGCTCAACGTGCGCACCATCAAGGACGTGCCCATGCACCTGTCCGAGCCGGCGCTCGCCCACATGGGTGCCGACCGCGAGCGCACCATCGAGGTGCGCGGCGAGGTCTATATGCCCAAAGGCAGCTTTGTACGTCTGAATGAAGAGGCCGATGCCGAGGGCCGCGACCCCTTCGCCAACCCGCGCAACGCCGCTGCTGGCAGCCTGCGTCAGAAGGATCCCAAGGTTACGGCGCGGCGCGATCTGGCCACCTTTATCTATGCCATCGCCGATACCGATCCACTGCACGTCCACAGCCAGCGCGAGTTCCTCGATTGGCTGCGTAGCGCCGGCTTTAGCGTCAACCCCAACGTGGCTCGCTGTGCCACGCCGGCCGAGGTCCACGAGTTCTGCGCCCAGGCGCTCGAGCATCGCGGTGACCTGGACTACGACATCGACGGCGTGGTCGTAAAGGTCGACAGCTTTCAGCAGCAGCTCGACCTGGGCTTTACCGCCCGCGCACCGCGCTGGGCCATTGCCTTTAAGTTTCCGCCCGAGGAAAAGCAGACCGTCCTGCGCGAGATTCGCATCCAGGTGGGTCGCACCGGTGTGCTCACGCCGGTCGCCGAGTTCGATCCGGTGACGGTTGCCGGCTCCACCATCGCGCGCGCCACGCTGCACAACATCGACGAGATCCGTCGCAAAAACGTGCGCGAGGGCGACACTATTATCGTGCACAAGGCGGGCGACGTAATCCCCGAGGTCGTGGGCCCGGTGCTCGACAAGCGCCCGGCTGATTCGGTCGACTGGCACATGCCCGAGGTCTGCCCCGTGTGCGGCAGCCCCGTGGTTCACGAGGATGGCGAGGTCGCTTACCGCTGTGTCTCCATCGACTGCCCCGCGCAGCTCAAGGAGCGCCTGCTCCACTGGGTGAGCCGCGGCTGCATGGACGTCGACGGCCTGGGCGACGAGATCGTCGACAAGATGATCGCCGCCGGGCTGATTCACGACGTCGCGGACTTCTATCAGCTCACGGTCGACGACATCGCAGGCCTGGACACGGGGCGCGTGTACGCCAGCTCCAACAGCAGGAAGGGCGTTAAGAAGGGCGATCCCATTCCGGTGGGCCTCAAGACGGCCGAGAAAATCATCGCCGAGCTCAACAAGTCCAAGAGCCAGCCGCTCGGTCGCGTGCTGTTTGCCCTGGGCATCCGCCACGTGGGCAAGAGCGTGGGCGAGGTCATCGCCGAGCGATTCCTGTCGATCGACAAGCTCATCTTGGCGAGTGAAGAAGACATCGCCGAGTGCGAGGGCATCGGTCCCAAGATTGCGGCGAGCGTCAAGCAGTTCCTGGCCGTGCCCGAAAACCTTGCCGTGCTGGAGCGCCTGCGTCAGGCGGGCCTGTCGCTCGAGGTCGACTTGGGCGCTGCGCACGCGCAAGCCGCAGCCGACGCTGGCGTGGCGGGCGAGCTCGCCGACGCACAGCCGCTTGCGGGTCTAACCTTCGTGCTCACCGGCACGCTCGTCAACCGCACACGCGACGAGGCGGGCGCGGCGCTCAAGGTGCTCGGCGCCAAGGTTTCGGGCAGCGTGTCAAAGAAGACGAGCTATCTGGTCGCCGGCCCCAAAGCGGGCTCCAAGCTCACCAAAGCCGAGCAGCTGGGTGTACCCGTGCTGGACGAGGACGCGCTCGAGCAGATTCTTGCGACCGGTGAGGTGCCCCAGGCTTAGCGCATCGATAACCAAATTGAAGAACCGCCCGGAAGCACGATGCCTTCCGGGCGGTTCTTATTTGGACGGGGCAACCGGCACCGTGATCTGCGTCACGTAGGTCGCCGGGTCGTCGCTGATGATGTCATCGATAAGGGCGATTCCGCGTCGCCCCGCTACGCTGCCAACTTGTCAAAAGCCCCGCGTCGGTTGAGCACGGTAAACGCGACAACACAGATGACTGCCGACAGAATGGACCCGCACGGCGAGGCGATGCCCATGGGAAACAACGTTTCGGAATAGGCGTTCGACAGCAGCCACGCGCCCGGCACGCGAATGAGCGCCACGGCCAGCACGTTGTGCGCAAAGCCGATGTAGCTCTTGCCATACGCGGCGAAAAAGCCGCTAAAGCAAATGTGGATGCCGGCAAAAATCGCGTCGAAAATATAACTGTGCATATAGCCGGTGCCGGCGGCGATCACCGCGGCGTCCTTGGCAAAAAAGCCGATAAACGCCGGCGCCACTAGCCACATCAGCACCGTGATCAGGCAGCCGTACACCACCGAGATCGTCATGGCGTCTTTGAGTACCTGACGTGCACGATCTCCCTTGCCCGCGCCGGCGTTTTGCGCCGTAAGTGCGCTGACGGTGGCGCCCATGGAACTCGGCACAATGAACAAAAAGCTGATCATCTTTTCGACCAGGCCCACGGCGGCAGCGTCGACCAGGCCGCGGTGGTTGGCGATGACGGTGATGAACATAAACGCCACCTGGATGCAGCCGTCCTGCACGGCCACGGGCACACCGATCTTAAGAATGCTGCCGAGCACCTCGGGCTGGGGGCGCAGGTCGCTGCGCTTAACGTGGATGTTCGTACGGCGGCTCTTAAGCCACACGAGCGCGAGCGCAACGCTGGCCGTCTGCGCGGTTACCGTGCCGAGCGCCGCGCCCACGGGGCCGAGCCCCATGTGGCCGATGAACAGAAAGTCGAGCGCGATGTTGATGATGCATGCCACGCCGATCACGTACATGGGCGAGCGCGAATCTCCCAGCCCGCGAAAGATGGCCGAAAGAATGTTGTACGCGGCGATAAAGGGGATGCCCATAAAGCAGATACGCAGGTAGGCGGCGGTGCCTTCGACTGCCTCGGCCGGCGTGCCAATGAGCGCCACGATCTGCGGGCAAAGCGCGAGCAGGACAGCGGCCAGTACCACCGAGACACCCATAAAGAGCGTGATGGTATTGCCGATGGCGGTCTCGGCGCGGTCGAAGCGGCGCGAGCCTACGGCGTGGCCGACGATGACCGTCGTTCCCATGGCCAGGCCCACGAGCGTCACGGTAATGATATAGAGCGTCTGCGCGCCATTACCCACGGCGGTGATGCCGGCGGCACCGCTGAACTGCCCCATCATGTACAGGTCGGCCATGCCGTAGAGCATCTGCAAAAAGTACGAGAGCATATAGGGCAGCGCAAAGACCGCAATGGTCTTAAGGACATTGCCACGTGTGAGGTCGTGTTCCATGGGCGGGGCTTTCTGGCTGGGTTTGTTTACGTACCAGTGTAGTGAAAACCCTATAACTATTGTAGAGTCAAGGTTTTTGTTGGGTGCCGGGCGAAAAAGTCACGCTCCGAGCACGATGCTTTGGTCCTCCGTGCCCGCACCTCGCCTCAAACCATCACAACATTCGACGTTTTTGCCAAAATCGGGAAAAGCATCGAATGTTGTGATGGTTTTTCTACCACTCGATCGGGTGGAATCGCTTTCTTGCGCGCGAAGGTGTGCGGACCCGTGGGCAGGGGAATAAGGTTGGTTATCCGACTCCATTGGAGGGCTCATGGACCTGCCGATCGTCCTGTCCCATAAGACTGCCTGGCTGTACCACAACGTGGCGCGCCCGTCCGAGCCGCTCTCGCGAGCAAGCAGCCTATACGATGAGGACTCGCTTGCTAACGAGGCGGAGCCGACCGCGAGCCTGCCCAAATTGGGGCTCGATACCAAGGGGCTGAGGGCTTCAACGGCAGTTGAGATTGTTGCCGACTATCTGGTTTCGCTCGGTATTCCACGAGAAGAGCTCGATCATATCGATACGCTCGTCAACTTCGATTTTGAGCGCTCGACGCCGGCTGGATTTAGGTGCCACGTGTTTGGGGCGCCGGTACCTCCAGGCCATCTTATCGAGGTGGCAGAGGGCCTTCTAGTGGTTGACGAGGCCATGTGCTTTGTTCAAGCGGGTTCGTGGATGAGCGAGCCCGAGCAGCTGGAATATGGCTACGAAATCTGTGCCCGATACCATTTGAATCATCTGTCGACAGGCGATTATATCGAGATGGGGCAGAGGTATACCGTTGCCGACTTGATTGCTTATTGCAATGAGAACCGACCTCGTCAGGGGGCTATACGCGCGGCCGCCGTGCTCAGGCGCGTGCACGATGGCGCGCGGTCGCCCATGGAGACGGCCACCGCAATCATGGTCGTAGCAAAGCGTTCCCAGGGAGGGCTGGGATACGCCAAGATCGAGCTCAACCATCGGGTCGATGTTCCCAACGAGTTCAAATATCTCGCTAAGGCCGGGTATTTCGAGATCGACGTATATGCGCCTGCGAGTGGTACGGGGATTGAATACAACGGCTCGGACCATCTTGATAAACAGCGCAGCGCGTCGGATGCGGAGCGTATGACCGTGCTGAACGCGCTGGGCTTTAGGATGATCGTCCTCACCGGGACTCAGTTTGCCCATCAGCTGCAATTTCACCGGGCGATGAACGCCATCGCGCTCGCAATGGGCCTCAAGTGCGACCGGAGCGAAGCGTTCCAAAAGCGGCAGAATGACCTGCGAGAATTCGTGATCCGGCACTGGGACGGCGGCCTTTAGGGGCGTTTTGGTCCTTCTGCAGGGTGCCGTGGGTAGGCGAACCATCACAACATTCGACGTTTTTTGCCAAAATCGGGAAAAGCGACGAATGTTGTGATGGTTTGTATGCTGAGGATGGGCTTGGAAAGTCCGTTTTGCTCGAAGCGACCTGTCCTGTCGTACGGGTGTCGGCATGATTCTCTCGTGGGGTATTATGTTTCCCGAAGAATAAATCGCCGCGCGAGGGGAGGGCTGCGTGGACGGGCACGTGCAACATGACGGCTTTGGCCGCGATATCAACTACCTGCGCATTGCCGTTACCGACAAGTGCAATTTCCGCTGCATTTACTGCATGCCGGCCGATGGCGTGGCGCCCCGCGCGCACGACGAGCTGCTCAGTGCCGAGGAAATCGCCCGCTTTGTGCGCCTGGTGGCGGGGGAGGGCATTCGCCGCGTACGCCTGACGGGCGGCGAGCCGCTGGTCAGCCGCCGTATCATCCCGCTTATTCGCGACATTCGTGCGATTCCGCAGATCGAGGACATCTCGCTTACCACCAACGGCGCCCTGCTGCCCAAGCTGGCGCCGCAGCTCAAAGATGCGGGGCTTAACCGCGTCAACATCTCGCTCGACACGCTCGACCCTACGCTCTTTGGAAAGATCACGCGTCTAGGTCGACTCGAGCAGACCATGGCTGGCATCGACGCGGCGCTGGCTTGGGGCTTTGAGCCCGTTAAGGTCAACTGCGTTGTTGTGCGCCGGCTCAACCAGGATGTGGCGGCCCTCGCACGGCTGACCGTCGACCGCCCTATTCATCTGCGATTTATCGAATATATGCCCATCGGCGACGAGCACACGAGTTCGCATTGCGCTGTGGATCCGCATGCTCCCACGCTCAATCCCGAGCTGTGGGATGCGAGCGATACCGTGCCGAGCGACGAGCTGCGGGCGCGCATCAATGCCGGGGTCGCCGCGGCGGGTCTGGGCGAGCTCGAGCCGCTCGACATCAACGACGCTCCTGCCGGCGCGGGCCCTGCGCGCTACTGGCACTTTCCGGGCGCGGCGGGAACGGTTGGCTTTATCAGCGCCATGTCCAATCATTTTTGTGCGAATTGCAACCGTCTACGCCTGACGGCCGATGGCAGCGTGCGTCCGTGCCTGTTCAGCGATGCCGAGTATTCGGTGCGTGAGGCGCTGCGCCGTGGTGATGATATGCAGGTACTTTCGATTTGGCGCGATGCTGTGGCCCACAAACCGCAGGAACACGCGATAATTGAGGGCACGCAACGATTTATGTCCCAAATCGGAGGATGATCATATGGCCAAGAGCAGGTACGCCGATGCCACCAAGGCCGCTCGCAGGGCCGCGATGTCTGCCCACAAAGTCACGGCTGCGGCGAATGCTGGCAACGCCGACGCGTCCGCACAGCCGACTGCCAGCACTGCCACCGAGCCCGCCCGCGACGCCCGTCGCGACGAGCTGACGCACGTGGACGCCAAGGGCGAGGTGCGCATGGTTGACGTGTCCGACAAGGCCGAGACCCATCGCATTGCTATCGCCGAGGGCACTATCCTCATGCACTCCGAGACGCAGGCTATGGTGCTGCAGGACCGCGCCAAGAAGGGCGACGTGCTTGCCTGCGCACGCGTGGCGGGCATCATGGCCATCAAGCGCACGAGTGACATCATCCCCATGTGCCATCCGTTGCTCATTACCAAGAGTAAGTGCGATATCGAGCCCATCGCTTCGGCGGGAACGCCTGCCGAGGATGTGCCCGAGGGCTGGGCACCGGCGCGCGCGGACGGGCAGGTTGGCTTTCACGTACTGGTTACGGCCGGCGTGACGGGCAAGACGGGTATCGAGATGGAGGCTCTGACCGGCGCGAGTGCCGCGTGTCTGACCATCTACGACATGTGCAAGGCGGTCGATCGCGGCATGGAGATCGTTGACGTACGCCTGCTGCACAAGGAGGGCGGCCGCTCGGGCGTGTGGGATCGTGCAGAGCGTCAGGCCGCTGCTGTTGAGGCCGTGGCTGCTGACGGTGCCGCCCTCGCGAGCGCGTCCGCTGCCGTCACGCCCGCAGCTCCGGCCGTCCCTGCGATCGCGTTTATCGGTTACCAAAACTCGGGTAAGACTACGCTTGTCGAGAAGGTCATTGCCGAGCTCACCCGCCGCGGCCTGCGCGTGGGTTCGCTCAAGCATCATGGGCACCACGGCTTTGATATCGATGTGCCCGCCAAGGATACGTGGCGCCATCACCAGGCCGGATCCAAGCACGTGGGCCTCATCTGCGCCACGCGCTGGGCGGAGTACGCCGACACGCGCGAGGAGGACGAGATGCCCGCGCGCGAGCTGCTGTCGCGCTACAACGATGTCGACGTGGTGATCATCGAGGGTTACAAGACCGAGGGCTTCGACAACATCGTCGTCGCGCGCTCCGGTGTCGACCGTCTGCGCGGCAAGAGCTCGCTCGACCTGGTCGACGGCCGCACGCTGGCCCTTGCCTGTAACGAGGCCCTGGCGCGTCAGGCCTTCGACGCCGGCTTTGCGACCCGAGCCATCAACATCAACGACGCCCGAGCCATCTGCGACCTTATTCAAGATTATCTGGCCTAAAACCAGCCAAAAAAGACAGGTTAATTTGGCAGGTTTTATCTGGGCAAACGTTGTCTCCACCACAAAGGGGCCAGGCCCCTTTGTGGTGGTTTTTGCTTTGGTCGATGTGTGGGACATGCCTTACAATCAACCAAGTAGTTCATGACGGGCGAAAAACGGAGAGAAGGGGCTTGATGCGTCCTTAATGTTTCATGCGGATAGATTGATTTGACAGACGGTGGCGAATGCCTGCCGTCCGCATTCGTATGAAACAAGGAGTCTCCATGCTCGCCTCTCTTTTCTCAAAGCCTCAATCATCGCTGTCCGCGCAGGCTAAGCACCTGGTGGCAATGCGCTTCCTCATATATACCGGCTTTCAGACCAGTTATTTTATCGGTGTCATCGGAACGCTCACCTATGCAGACGATGCCTCGGTTGTGGCGACATCGCTGGCCGTCCTTTTTATGAACGTATTCGTGATCTTGGGATCCTTTGCGGGTGGCGCGGCGCTCGACGCCTGGGGCCCGCGCCGTCATTTCTTGCTGAGCATCGTGGGCACGCTGGCAACCGGCGCGGCAATCCTCGTTTTTGGTAGCGCGACCGGCATCGTCCTGCTCGCCGCGGTGCTCCTGGGCTTTGTGATGGGGTTCGCCCAGTCCATCGCCACATCCTATCCGGCCTACCTCACCGACGATCCTGTCGAGCTCAAAGACATCAACTCCGCCATCGCCATGCTCTCAAACGTGAGCATCATCGTTGGCCCCACACTGGGCGGCTTTGTCGCGGCGGCTGCATCGTCACGCGCGGTGTTCGTGCTCATGATGATCTTTACCGTACTGGCGCTCGTCGCCGGTTGGGGCTTTAGGCCGCAAGCGGGTCACGTCGCCACGCGCGAAAGCAGTCCCGCGGACAGCAGCGCAACGGCAAGTACCGCCAGTCAAAGCTCCGACTCCAGTAAATCCACCCGCGTCACCTTCGCGACCAGCATCAAGACAGTCTTCACCAACAGCGTCCTCGCCCTGCTGTTCTGCATTATTTTCCTTTCAAACTTTGGCTACGGTGCCTTTGACCCGCTGGAGTCGTTCTTCTACCGCGATGTCCTGCACGTCGGTGTTGAGTGGATGGGCTGGCTCTCGTCGGCCAGCGGTGTGGGCGCGGTGCTGGGCGCCGTCCTCGCGCTCCGCTTGCCGCCGCGCTTTGTCAGTCTCAAAACGCTGCTCGTGGCACTCATATCCGTGGGCCTGGGAAGCCTGCTCTACGTGGGAACAACGTACGTGGGCGTGGCGCTCATTGGCCAGATTGCCCTGGGCGTGGCCTGGGGCGTCGTCAACCCGCTCCACAACACGATCGTGCAAACGACGGCCCCGCTCGAGCAGCTCGGTCGCGTGAACTCGGTCATGGGTTTTGGCAACATGTTCGCCGGCGTGGCCCCGCTGGCGATTGCCCCGTGGCTGGCGGCGACGTTTGGCGTGCAGCAGACGCTCGTTGGTGCGGGCATGGTCGTGACGGCGGTTCCCGCGGCGTTGCTGCTGTTTGGACGCCGACATTTTGATCGTGCCGCAAGGCAGTAAAAACCATCACAACATTAGATGAAAATCGCGATTTTGCCGAAAAACGTCGAATGTTGTGATGGTTTGCGCTCCGGCCAGGCCACCCTTCGGGTTCGGCCACCACAAAAGGGGCCAGGCACCTTTGTGGTGGTTTTGCTCCAAAGCGCTCCGTGCGCGCCTTGGTATACCATGTACACCATTTCCAGCCACATTCAGCACCGTCGCACAACCCAGAAAGGCCCCCCATGGACACCACCTTCAGCCACATCAAAGCCGTGTTCTGCGATATCGACGGCACGCTGCTCACGAGCCAGCACGCGGTGTCCCCGCGCACCGTGGCGGCGATTCGCGCTCTGCGCGAGCGCGGCGTGCTCTTTGGCCTGTGCACCGGGCGCGACGCCCAGGCGACCGAGGCCATGTTTGGGCTCTGGGGTATCGAAGGCCTGGTAGACGTGATGGTGGGCTGCGGTGGCGCCGAGGTCATCGACCGCGCGCATGACATCAACGAGCTGAGTTATCCGCTGCCGGGCGAGACCATCGCGCGCATTTGCAAGCACATGGCGGACCTTCCAGCAACGCCCGTCTGCCCCCGAGACGGCGTGTTCTACGTGCCCGAGAGCAACGCGTGCGTCGAGCACCTGTCGCGCGTCGACGGCGTGCCCTACCAGGTGGTCGATTTTGCCGAGTTTTTGCGCGAGCCGCAGCCCAAGGTGATGTTTACCATGGCGCCCGAGGTAATGCCGCGGGTGATTGAGCGGGCGTCGACGTTTGCCGATAACACTGTTAAGGCGGCGGCTCTGCAAACCACGCAGCGGCTCTACGAGTTCATGGATCCGCGCGTGTCCAAGACGCGCGGCCTTGTGCGCGTGGCGGAGCTCAACGACATGGAGCTCGAGAACATTTGCGTGTTTGGCGATGCCGATAACGACACCTGCATGGTGGCCGACGCCGGCGTGGGCGTGGCCATGGCAAACGGCAGCGACGCCACCCGCGCCGCAGCTGATTTTGTAACCGCGAGCAACGACAAAGACGGCATCGCGATCTTTATCGAGGAACATCTGCTGTAGCGCCGGGGCAGAATCAACACAAAGGGGACGGGCACCTTCGTGGTGGCCTCAGGCGATTTGGGCGAGTTGATGCCTACAATCTGCGCGCAAATACCAATATGGTTGTCTGAACATTACGCTTCTGACTACCGATGAGTTAAAGATATTCTCATCAGTTTGGTAGGGTATTTCTCCCGGTAAATGACCTACAGCTCATGGTCAATTTTCGACTGTTTACAGGATGTTTACTCTTGAGCAAAATGTTGTGCAAATAAATCTAATGCCATTAAAAAATGATGGGCAACTAAATTACCAGTAGAAACAAAAAATAGATAGCGAATAAACGAAGGTAAATCTGAGCAATTGTCAAGAGAATTGACAATTCGCTACAAAACTATCGGTTTATTTGCCCAGATGTTCAAACAATCGTTAGAATAGTCATTACTAAGCGTGCGCAATTTCAGGTTGCGCAGATACGTTTGATAGTGAAGGAGCACGATCGCGGTCTCTTGGGGAGGAGACATCGATGAAAGCGAATTCAGAAAAAACTAAGCAGAGTAAAAAAGCGACGCGCCGTGTACTGGCAGGCGTTTTGTGCGGAGCCTCCGTTTTGAGCCTGGTACTGTCGCTCGTCATGCCCCCGATCTCGCAGGCCATTGCCAACGATGCCCAGACCGAAGAAACTGTGACGGGTGATTCCTCAACTGAGCCTACTGATGTAGAAAACACCAACAATGGGGATACCGAAAAGCTGAATAGTGATGATGCCGAGAATGGCGCGAGCGAAGACGCCGCTGCCGCGGGACTGCCGTCCGACGACGCGGAGGCCAAGGGCGCCGCGCAGCCTTCCGATGATGAAACTAACGATGAAAACGCTATCGCTCCCGCTGCCGTCAGTGCCGATGGCTATAACGAGGTGAAAGGTAATATTGCTGAGACATTTACCAATGGCGGCAAGTTCCGACTGACGGATTATGCCTATTCGGATAAGCAGATCACTATCAGCAAAAACACTGCTATCGATCTTGCGGGACACATGCTCTACCGTGGTTCCGGCAACAAAGACTCCTTCTTTGTGGTCGAAAACGGAGCCACACTCACTATCGAGGATTTAGGTAAAACAAAAGACGAACAGACCCTGGTCGAAACGACGGCGGGTCATCTTGCGTCTATGGAATGGGAAGCAGGAAACGGCTCTAATAGTGGCACTCCTAAGAGTCTTACTTACTTTGAGACCAAGAGCACGCCCAATCAAGATGGACTCGGCACAACCGAGACTACGATCAGGCATGTCGTTACGGGCTTTGGCGCTATCGATGCGGCATCGGACAGCGGTTCCGTAAAGCATGTGGTCACCGTTAAAGAGGGCGGCACGCTCGATCTCAAGGGCGGCATGATTACCACGGCCGCCAATCTGAGCGATGACGGCCATGTGATTTTTTCTGAGGGTAAAGTCAAAATCGAAGGCGGTTACGTCACCAATGGCAACGGCGGTGGCTGGGGCGGTGGCCTGTGCATAACGGGCGAGAAGGCGGGCGCGAATGCCAGTCTCGAAATGACAGGCGGCGTGGTCGCGGGAAACAAGTCGGGTTCTGGCGGCGGCATCTATGCTGACAAGGGAGCCACCCTGAAGCTTACGGGCGGAATTATCTCTGGCAACGCTACGTATGAAAACACTTGCAACAGCGGCGGCAGTCCCGAAAATGGTTATGGCGGCGGCGTCTTTACCAAAAATGCTTGCGTTAGTATCAGCGATTCGGCAAGCATTACTAACAATCGTGTCGATTCCAATATCTCTGAATCGTTTAACAATGGCCTGCTCGGTGGCGGTGGCATTGCATGTGTAAATGGTGGCAAGCTCAGTATAACGGGTGGCTCAGTTACTGCTAACTACTCCCATGAGGCTGGCGGTGGCGTTTACGCTGGTTTTTATAACCAGACCATCGAGTTTGAAATGAGTGGCGGCACGATTGCCGGCAACGTGGCGGAGAACGCTGAGGGCGGCGGTTTGCGTATCGCTGGCGGTGACAACACTGGTACGATGGCAACAATTAGCGCTGGTGAGAACAGCAGGATTTACATTACGAATAACAAAACGATGACGGGCAGCACTAAAGACCGCGGTGGCGACTGGGGCGGCGGTGGCGTCTTTATCCAGCAGGGCGGCAAGCTCAATATCGTAAAGACGCTGATCACTCAAAATGATGCTGGCGGCTGGGGTGGCGGCGTTGCTGCCTGCCCCACGGGCGAGACGATTGTCTCGCACTCAAATGGTGCCGCAATCTACAACAATACGGATCATGGTTTAAGTGATCACATGTCTGCCGGTGGTAATGGCAAGAACGAGGACAGCGATGCTGAGTACATTACCGATCCCTTCAAAAACGCCGGCCACAAGGATTTCTTCCTCGTGCGCAGGAAAGGCAGCGATAAGACGGTCGCAGTCGTTCTTGGAAAGATGCTTGGCAATCGCTCTGCTGGCTGGAAGGGCACCTGCGATGGCCAGGAGATCACTATCGATCCTAATGGCGGTGCCGAGGCCACGTACATGTTCGGCTTGGAGGCCCATCCGACTGAAGATGCCATAACAAAGGCACAAGCCGCAGCTACGACCATCATCAGCGGCAACTACTCATACACCCATGGCGGCGGCATCATGACCAACGGCGATCTCACCGTCGGTGAAGTCAGTGAACTGAGCGTTTATCCGAACATGAGGCTCAACGCCACTAAGGTGCTTGTAGATGCAGACGGAAACTCGCAAAAGCTTGAGGGACACGGGTACAAGTTTAAGGTGCTCCGCGAGGATGGTGCCACTGAGCCTTCTTGGAAAGATGACGACACATTTGATATGGGCGATTGCAGTGTTGCGGGCGAGGCGACTGTTAATCAATCAAACGGCAATATCACCTTCGACTCTGGCAAGGACTATTCTTCGGGACAATACGTTTTCTATCTAGTTGAGGAACCCATCAGCGGTCAAAACGAATTGGACACCAGATTCGATAAGACCATTTACAAGATCGTAGCAACAGTTGATAGCAATCCGTACAAAACTAAAAAGCTCATGAGGATTGATATTAATTATTACAAGGTAAATGGAGTAATCGTCTATAAAAAGGGCGAGAAGGACATCGACTTTAAGCAACTAAATTCCGGTTACTCCGTTGATTACTTGAATGATCGCACGACAGCTGTGGTGACTATCGGTGACAGTAGCGACAACCCGACCTTTACCAACAAAATCGTGCCGTACACCTCTACCGGCTTTTGGACGCCTGCGGCGACTAAGGTCGTTAAGGGCGGCGAGATGAAAGAGTTTACACTTCAGCTTGCGACCGATGACAGTTTTCAGAAAATTATTCGTGAGACCAAAACTACTGGCGATAACAAGAAGCAGACGCTTTCGTTCTTAGATGGCTCTGATAAGGGGATTAAGTACTCGCTCTCTGATATCACGAAGAATCCCTTCACTGCCGGTGACCCTACGGGCCGTGGCGCTTCCAAGACCTTCACGTACTACGTGCGCGAGAAGAATGAGAGTTCGATTTTCTCGCATTACAAGTTCGATCAGTCGGTCTATAAGCTTGACGTCACGATGGCGGATCAGAAAAATGGCAAAATCGTTGCCACGAAGGTGACCTACACAAAGATTAAGGACGCTGACGGCAACCGCATCGACGAAGCCCCGGTGAATTACAACGACGGATCCGATACTTCTAAGCCAACCTCCATCCCCACCTTCACCAACACCTACTCCACCTCTTTGCCCCTTTCTGGTATGTCGGGCGTCACACTGACGTACCTTGCCGGCGCGGCGGTGCTTTGCGCTGCTGCGGCCTGGATGCACATTCGTCGCAAGGCGAATGCGAAGGGAGGTGAGCATCGTGAATAAGAAAGTTTGCTCCTTCCCGATCTTGTTTGCACTGCTTGCCCTCCTGATCGGCACCTGCGCGGTTGTGTTCCCCGCATCCGCGCAGGCCGTGCCGACCTCGACCGGTTCCATCACGGTGAGCGGCACCGTGGCGCGCAGCTACGACGCCTACCAGATCTTTAGCGCCAACGTCGTCGACGGCGACAGCGACGCCAAGATCGCCACCGACCTCGCCTGGGCAAGCGACGCCGTGCGCGACGCCGCGCTGCCTGTGCTGCACAGCGCCGGCATGCCCAACTCCCAGACCACCGCGCAGGAAGCTGCCGAATGGCTCAACGCCGATTCCCACCTTACGAGCGCGCTGAGCGCACAGCTCGCTCGTTCCCTCCAGAGCTCTGACGCCGTGCCCCTTAACGCGGGCACGGCGTCAGAGCTGCCCTGTGGCTACTGGCTCATCGTCGCCGACGACGACTCCATCGCCCAGG
>CABQKL010000053.1 GCA_902464645.1 uncultured Collinsella sp. | reverse complement strand
TGGACGGGCTCGGGCACCATGGCGGGCTGCGCATTTGCGAGTATGGTCGAGCACTACATTGGCTCGTACGAGATGAACGCCCCTTACCTGGGCGGCTGCGCGCTGCACGATCCGCTTGCCGTTGCCGTGGCGATTGATCCCACGCTCGTGGGCGCACTTGGTTGCAACTTGCGCGTCGACCTGCTCGGCGAGTATCGCGGCCGCACTATCTGCGACGAGCATCGCCTGTCCGACCCCGACAAGAGCGCGCTTGTGGCACTCACCGTGGACGCCCCGCGCTTTCTGTCCGAGTTCAAGGCGCGCATGGCCCGCATCCTAGGCTAGGCTCGGGATCGAAGCACGCCCATCTGCTCGATGTGGCCGCTGGCGGGCCGACATCTACCGTTCGCCAGCCCGATGGTCCCCGGGGCGGGGAGAGCGCTATAACGCATTCTGCATCTTGGATTGTTACTCCTGTGTGGAGGCATGCCCAAGAGCAATACAACACGGATTGTTACGTAAGGCATGACCGCAATAGCACTGCTATTGGCTATCATGCCTTTTTCTGTGAGTGTTCTTGAAAGGAGGTTCACCATGCTTGCAATTAAAAAGCTTAACAACAACGCGGTTCTTTGCCGTGACGGACAGGGGCGAGATGTCATCGCCATGGGCAGGGGCGTCGGTTTCGGCGGAGATTTTCCTCGAGAGCTCCCTCTTTCTAAAATCGAGCATACGTTTTACGACATTGATCCTAAAGGACAAGATGTCATGAGGGATCTTCCCTCGGATATCGTGATGTTTGCGGCGAAAGTTATGGACATCGTTGCCAACGAACTGCCCTACGACCTCTCGACCAATGCGACGCTGTTCATGGCTGATCACCTGTCGTTTGCCGTTGCGCGAGCCCAAAAGGGGGTCCGCATCGCGATGCCTCTTGCCTATGAAGTGCGGGAGACGTATCCGAAGGAATACAAGGCTGCCCAGTTTATCGTCATGCGACTCGAGAAGGAGCTCGGAGAGCGGCTTCCCAAGGATGAGATTGCCAGTATTGCGATGAATCTCGTGAACGCACGGGTTGTTGAAGCCGTCAAAGCCACGGCCGAGCCCGCAAAGCAGTTCGACGATATGCTCGAGGACGTTATCGAGATTCTCGAAAGCGATTTCCGCATTATTGTCGACCGCGATTCCTTTGATTTCACCCGCTTCGCCACGCATCTGCGGTACCTGTTCAAGCGCATTCAAGCCGGCGAGTCGCTGAACAGCGCCAACATGCAGATGTACAAGAACTTTCGTGAGGAGTTTCCGCAGTTGGCAGAGTGCGTGAAGCATATCGGTTCCTATTGTCGTGAAACGTGGGACGCCACGCTCTCCGAGGAGGAGGAACTCTATCTGATGATCCATCTCAACCGGATCATCTCCAAAAAAGGATTGTAACCCGTAGCCATTCGGGGCATGACCTTTGCCGATTCGAACAGTAAGCCAAGATTGTGCAAAGGAGCCAATGATGGCAAATTACAAAAAGGTGGCAGAGCAGATTCTCTCCACTGTGGGCGGGGCGGAAAACGTGGCTTCGGTTACGCATTGCATGACGCGCCTGCGCTTCAACCTCAAGGATGAAAGCCTCTCGAATGATGAGAAGCTTGAGGACATCTCGTCTATCATCAGCGTCGTGCACGCCGGAGGGCAGGTGCAGCTGGTGGTCGGGCCCACGGTCGACAAGGTCTACGACGAGGTTTGTAAGCAGGGCGGATTCGAGGTCACGGCATCGATTGACGAGGAACTCGATGGCCCTCAGCTTAGCTGGAAGGAGCGCTTGGCGCCCAAGCACCTCTTCAATCAGCTGCTCGATGCCGTGAGCGGCGCTATCACCCCGATCCTTCCGATCTTTTGTGTCGCCGGTATCTTCAAGATGCTCGTTATTCTGTTTGGGCCCGAAGGCGCCGGTTTTATGTCCGAAACGAGCGACCTGTATCGGATCCTTTCCCTGGTGGGCGATGCGGCGTATTACTACTTCCCGGTGTTTGCCGCCTATAGCTCGGCTAAGAAGTTCAAAACGAGTCCTGTGCTGGCACTGCTCATCGCTGTTGTGATGATTTATCCCGACATGCTCGCTATTGTTGAGGACGGAAAGCCTTTCAGCGTCTTCGGCATCCCCATGCAGCTCGTCAACTACACCCAGGCTGTTCTTCCGGTCATCTTGATCACCTGGGCCCAGTCCTATGTTGAGCGCTTCTTTAAGAAGATCTCGCCTGATATGTTGCGCATTCTGATCGTACCCGTGGGTACGGTGCTCGTGATGTTGCCGGTCGCGCTGTGCCTCTGCGGCCCTGCCGTCCAATTTGTCATGGGCCTTGTGGCCGATTTCATCATTTGGCTCGCCTCTGTTGCCGGTCCCGCTGCGACCGCGGTTATCGGCGCATTCTGGAATCTGATCATCGCCACCGGCATGCACGTGCCGATCTATACCGCCATATTGCCCGCCGCGCTCCAGAACGGTTACGACGCCATCTTATACCCCGGCACCGCGGTTGTAGCCTACACCACGCTTGCCATCGCGCTCGCCTATGGCCTGCGCGCTAAGGGCAAGGAGAGTCGAGCCACGGGCTGGAACTTGTTCATCACCTATGCCTTCGGTCGCGTGAGTGAGCCCATCATCTACGGCATCCTGTTTCGCGACAAGAAGGCTCTTGCCTGGAACATGATTGGTGGTGCTGTCGGTGGTCTGCTGGTAAGCCTTCTTCATGCCAACGTCTATATCTTCACTGGCGTTGGTTTCCCATGGATGAACGTGCTCATGTTTGCTCAGGATATCATCCCTGGCACCATCGGGTGTCTTGCTGGCGCTGCCGTGACGTTTGCGTTGGCGATGATTTTTGGATTTGAAGGACAGGAGAAGATGCCGTTGAAGTCCAAGAGCGGCGATTCTGAGGCCGTTGAATCCGTCGAGGCATAAGAGGCTACTACACAAATATGCTCCCCAGCCGTTGCGCGGTCCGACCCCTTGGCCGCGCAACGGTACTGTGCTGTTGCGCGGCACTTGCCGAGTCCGTTGCGTTCGACAGTGTGGGCCGGGAATTTGATAGAAAGGACGACACCATAATGTTTAGAGAAGATTTTTTATGGGGCGGGGCTCTGGCTGCAAACCAGTGCGAGGGAGGATGGAACGAAGGCGGTCGCGGTTTAGCCAATTCCGACATGCTGCCGTTTGGCGATCAACGCATGGACGTCATGCGGGGAGACCTTGATCCGCGTGCGTTGGCACCCGACAGCTTCTATCCCGCTCGCAAGGGCATTGATTTTTACCATAGGTACAAGCAGGATATTGAACTGTTTGCCCAGATGGGTTTTAAATGCCTGCGCTTATCAATCGCCTGGAGCCGCATTTTTCCCAAAGGAGACGAAGCCGAGCCCAATGAAGAAGGCCTTGCCTTTTACGAGGATGTTTTTAGGACGTGTCGCGCGCATGACATTGAGCCTTTGGTGACGCTCAACCACTATGATGTCCCCATGCATCTCGTCGATGCGTATGGCGGATGGCGCGATCGCAGGTTGGTCGACCTGTTCGAGCGATATTCGCGTACCGTGTTCGAGCGCTATCGGGGATTGGTCAATTATTGGCTGACCTTTAACGAGATCAACATCATGACGCAGGCGTGCTTTATGGCGGCGGGGATCATCTTCGAGCAAGGGGAGAATCGCTATGCAACGGTTCACACGGCCGTGCACCATGTATTGGTTGCGAGCGCCCGTGCGGTCGGGGCGTGTCATGAACTGTGCCCTGGGGCGAAGATCGGTTGCATGCTCAACGCAGGTGTCTTCTATCCGGCTACATGTGATCCGGACGATGTGCTGGCTGCGCAGGCTGAGAATCGCAGCCATTACATGTTTACCGACGTCCAGGTGCGCGGTGCGTACCCGAGCTATGTTCTCAAGGAATACGCCCGCCATGGTTTTGAGGTGCCCTATCGGGATGATGACCGCGAAGTACTGGCTGCAAACCTGGTCGATTTCGTCTCGTTTTCGTATTACTCGACGCGCGTCGCAAAAGCGCATGCGGAAGGTCAGTTCGATTCGAACCTTCTTCGCTCGGCGCCTAATCCGTATCTAAAACAGGAGCCTTGGGGGAGGTTTATCGACCCCAAAGGGCTGCGCGTCACCATGAATGAAATCTGGGATCGCTATCAAAAGCCGCTGTTCATCGTCGAAAACGGTTTGGGTGCTCCTGATGTGCCGGAAGATTCGGGTGAAATAGAAGACGACTATCGAGTTGAATACCTGCGGGCCCACATCGAGGCGATGAGGGAGACCGTCGAGCTCGACGGGGTGGAACTCATGGGATATACCTGTTGGGGCCCGATCGATTTGGTTTCGGTCGCCACAGGACAGATGCGTAAGCGCTACGGGTTTATCTATGTCGATCGAGACGATAGCGGTGCGGGCTCGTTTGAGAGACGTAAAAAGAAAAGCTTCGAATGGTACCGACGCGTAATAGCAAGCAATGGCGAAGACCTTGCGTAATAACGTTAAGATGGACAAATGCGCCCGTTGGGGGAATAGTCGTGCCACTTCGCTTGACAACAGGCTAAACTAGCTATTAAACATTTACTATTCTGTTTAGATTGAATTTGCGGTCGTTTAGTTGCCGAGCCACGGGGCGGTCAAGCCACGATGCTCGGCCGCGACCGATGCTAGGGGGAACGATGGCTAAAGCAAGCGTCCGCGAGATCAGCCGCATTACCGGCTTTTCGCCCGCAACCGTGTCCAACGCGCTCAACCGCAAGCGCAGCGTGAGCGAGGAGACCGCCAAGGTCATCCTGGAGTGCGCGCAGTCGCTTGGCTATCAGCAGTCGACGCAGCTCGAGAGCATCCAGTTTGTGCTTGCGCGCAAGACGGGCGCCATCCTGGACGAGAGCACCTTCCATCCCGCGGTCATCGAGGGCGTGGAGCGCCAGGCGCGTCGCCACGGCATGAGCACGAGCTTTGTCTCGCTCGACTTTAGCGACCTGGACGCCGTGCGCCCGCAGGTCGAGGGCCTGATCGCCGACCCGTCGGCCGCCATCGTGCTGATGGGTACCGAGCTGGGCGAGGAGGACTACGCCCTGTTCGCCGACGCTGCCGCCCACCTGATTGTGCTCGACGGCTGGAGCGATCGCCAGTACTTCGATGCCGTGGTCATCGCCAACACCGATTCGGTGCTGCGTGCCGTGGATTACCTTATCGAGAAAGGCCACAGGCAAATCGGCTATCTGGCGGGCGACCTTCGGATCCGCAACTTTAAGGACCGCGAGCGCGGCTATCGCCAAGCGCTTGAGGACGCGGGCCTCGAGGCCAATCCGGCATGGCGTGTCACGTTGGGCACCACGCTCGAGGGTGCCTATCGCGACATGGGCGTGTGGCTCGACAACGTCTCTCGCGACGATCTGCCGACGGCTTTCTTTGCCGAGAACGACGTGCTCGCCGTGGGTGCCATGCGCGCGTTCAACGAGCACGGTATTCGCGTGCCCGAGGATGTCTCGATCATCGGCTTTGACGACCTGTCTTTGGGCGCCTTCTCCAACCCGCCGCTCACCACGGTGCATGTTCCCAAGCACGAGGTGGGCGAGATCGCGGTGCGTCGCCTGGTGGGCAACATCCGCAACCCCAAGAGCTATACCTGCAAGACGGCCGTGTCGACCTACTTTGTCGAGCGCCAGAGCGTGTGCGAGATCTAGGCGAAGAAAACGCCGGGGCGCAGGGCGGCAAAGCTCGCTAAGGCAGCCATATCTAACGCTACTAAGAGAGGGTCCTTCGGGGCCCTCTTTTTGTTTCCCTTGTATGTTCAGTTTGTTTACATACCGTTTAGGCTGATTTCTCTACCGTTTACGGGACTTTCGCGCTAGACTATTAAACAAAAGAGTAAAACATTTAGTAAACAGAACAAAACGAAACATGCGTCTGTTTACTGAACATGTGATTAGGGGAGGACGTACATGGACAAGATCAAGCTCGGCTTTGTGCCAACGCGCCGCAGCATCTTTAGCGCGCCGGACGCAATCAAGTATCGCGGCCTGACGGCTGATCGCCTGCGCGAGATCGGCGTCGACATCGTGGATATCGACGACATCAATGACGAGGGCCTGCTGTTCGACGACAGCCACATTGAGCCTATCGTCAAGAAATTCCGCGCCGAGGGCGTCGATGGCATTATGCTGTGCCACGCCAACTTTGGCACCGAGTACGTTTGCGCTCGCCTTGCCCGCGAGCTCGGCCTGCCCGTGCTGCTGTGGGGCCCGCGCGACGAGCGCCCCGAGCCCGACGGCACGCGCCTGCGCGATAGCCAGTGCGGTCTGTTCGCCACCGGCAAGGTCCTGCGCCGCTTCCAGGTTCCCTTCACCTACATGACCAACTGCCGCCTGACCGACCCCGAGTTCGAGCGCGGCGTTTGGGACTTTTTGGCCGTTTGCAACGTGGTCAAGACCTTCAAGCACACCCGCATCCTGCAGATGGCCACCCGTCCATTCGACTTCTGGTCGACCATGTGCAACGAGGGCGAGCTGCTCGAGAAGTTCAACATCCAGCTTTCGCCTATCCCCATGACCGAACTTGTCCAGGCTGTGCGCGACGCCCAGGCCGACGAGCAGGCCATGGCCGCCATGCTTGCCCACATCAACGACAGCTTTGAGATCTGCATCCCCGAGGACAAGGTCCCTGCGGTCGCCGGTCTTGCCATCGCCATGAAGCGCTTGGTCGAGAAGTATGGCTGCAACGCCGGTGCCATTCAGTGCTGGAACGCTCTGCAGGACGAGCTGGGCATTATGCCCTGCGCCGCCAACGCCATCCTCAACGAGATGGGCATTCCTATCGTATGCGAGACCGATATCCACGGCGCCATCACCGCGCTGATGGTCGAGGCCGCCGACCTGGGCCGTCACCGCGGCATGTTCGCCGACTGGACCGTGCGCCATCCCGATAACGAGAACGGCGAGCTGCTGCAGCATTGCGGCCCCTGGCCCTGCAGCTGCGCGGCCGTCAAGCCCAAGCTCACCTACCCGCTGGCTTTCGATCACCCCGGCGCGCTGACGGCCGAGGCCAAGCACGGCGACCTCACCCTTGCCCGCTTTGACGGTGACAACGGCGAGTACTCGCTGCTACTGGGCAACGCCCGCGGCATCGACGGCCCGGCCGGCATGGGCACCTACCTGTGGGTCGAGGTCGACAACCTCAAGCGCCTCGAGGCCAAGATCGTCGAGGGTCCCTACATCCACCACTGCGTCGCCATTCACGCCAACGTGGTGCCGGTGCTCTACGAGGCGTGCAAGTACATCGGCATTGCCCCCGACTTATACGACCCGATTGAAGAAGACGTCAAAGCCTACCTGCGAGGAGAGTAGAAATGGCAACTATCGAAGAGCTTGAGTCCCTGCGTTGGGACCTTCGCCGCGATTGCGTCGATATCATCATGGCTGGCGCCGGCGGCCACATCGGCGGCGACATGTCGGTGATTGACGCCCTCATGACCCTCTATGCCAACCACCTCAACATTTCGCCCGAGACCGTCGACGATCCCAACCGCGACCGCTTCGTGCTCTCTAAGGGCCACGCCATGGAGGCTTACTACGCGGTACTCTGCCACGAGGGCTATCTTGACCTCGACGACGTCAAGGCCCGCTTCTCCAAGTTCGGCAGCCCCTACATCGGCCACCCCAACAACAAGCTCAAGGGCATCGAGATGAACTCGGGCTCGCTGGGTCACGGCCTGCCCGTGGCCGTGGGCATGGCGCTCGCCGGCAAGATGGACGGCCGCGACTATCGCGTCTACACCATCATGGGCGACGGCGAGCTTGCCGAGGGCTCGGTCTGGGAGGGCGCCATGAGCGGCGGCAACTACCAGCTCGATAACCTGTGCGCGCTCGTGGACCGCAACCGCCTGCAGATCAGCGGTAGCACCGAGGACGTCATGAAGCAGGATTCGCAGGAGGAGCGCTGGGCCGCCTTCGGTTGGAACGTGTTGTCCATTCCGGGCAACGACGTCCGGGCCATCGACGCCGCGCTGACGCTTGCGGCCGAGACCTGCGGCAAGCCCACGGTCATCATCCTCAACACGGTGAAGGGCTATGGCTCGCCTGTTATGGAGGACAAGGCCGCCTGGCATCATCACCTGCCCAATGATGAGGAATATGCCCAGATCATCGCCGATTTCGCTGCCCATAAGGAGGCCATCAATGGCTAACAAGATCGCCAATCGCAAGGTTATCTGCGACACGCTGCTCGAGGCCGCGAAGACCGATAAGGATATCGTCGTCCTGTGCTCCGACTCCCGCGGCTCCGCATCGCTCACGCCGTTCTTTGATCAGTATCCCCAGCAGTCCGTCGAGGTCGGCATTGCCGAGCAGGACCTGGTGAGCATCGCCGCCGGCATGGCTTCGTGCGGCAAGAAGGCCTGGGCCGCCTCGCCGGCGTCCTTTGTGACCACGCGCTCGTATGAGCAGTGCAAGGTCGACGTCTCGTACTCCAACACCAACGTCAAGCTCATCGGCATTTCGGGCGGCGTGTCCTACGGCGCCTTGGGCATGAGCCATCACTCCGCGCAGGATATCGCCGCCATGAGCGCGATTCCCAACATGCGCGTGTATCTGCCGAGCGACCGCTTCCAGACCGCCGAGCTCGTGCGGGCCCTGGTCGCCGATAACAAACCGGCCTACATCCGCGTGGGCCGCAACCCGGTCGAGGACGTGTACACCGAGGACGAGTGCCCGTTCCAGATGGATCGCGCCACCTGGGTACGCCGCGGCACCGATGTAGCGCTCGTCGCTACCGGCGAGATGGTCCGCCATGCCGTGGACGCTGCCGACCTGCTGGCCGAGCAGGGCATCTCGGCAACGGTACTCGACATGTACTGCGTCAAGCCGCTCGACGCCGAGGCCGTGATTGAGGCCGCCGGTGCCACGCGCGCCGTCGTGACCGTCGAGGAGCACAGCCCCTTCGGCGGTCTGGGCTCTATGGTCGCGCAGGTGGTGGGTGAGCATTGCCCGCGCCCGGTCAAGTGCCTCTCCCTGCCCGACGCGCCGGTCATCACCGGCACGAGCCCCGAGGTCTTTGCACACTACGGCCTGACGGGTGTCGGAATCGCCAAGACCGTTGCCGAATTCCTCGGCAACTAGTAGAAACAGACGCTGCGCGGCCGCCAAGCACCGCACCTTGCCGTTCAAACCGTCGCTTGCGTACACAGAGTACACGGCGCTCCTCTTTCACGGCAATCTGCGGCACTTGACGGCCGCTCGCTCCTTGTCCGTCAGGTCGTCTTCGATTTGACGGAAGGAATGGGAGAGTACATGAGCAAATACATCATCGGAATTGATCAATCCACGCAGGGCACCAAGGCGCTGCTGGTAGACGAGGGCGGCCATCTGATTCATCGTGCCGATCGCTCGCATCGCCAGATTGTCAACGAGGCCGGCTGGGTGAGCCATGATCCGGTCGAGATTGCCGCCAATGTGCTGGCCGTGGCGCGTGCCGTGGTGGAGGAGACCGGGGTCGACCCGGCCGACATCGCCGGCATCGGCATCTCCAACCAGCGCGAGACCACCGTTGCCTGGAACCGCATGACGGGCGAGCCGCTGTGCGACGCCGTGGTGTGGCAGTGCGCCCGCGCCCGCGGGCTGTGCGACAAGCTGGCCGCGCGCGAGGGTGTGGCCGAGCTGGTGCGCGACACGACGGGCCTGGTGCTCTCGCCCTACTATCCGGCGGGCAAGATGGCCTGGATCCTCGCGAACGTTCCCGCTGCTGCCGAGGCTGCCGCGGCAGGCGAGCTGTGTCTGGGCACCATTGATGCCTGGGTGGTCTGGACGCTCACGGGCGGCGCGGAGTTCCGCTGCGACTGGTCCAACGCCAGCCGCACGCAGCTCTTTGACCTGCGCCGTGGCTGCTGGAGCGAGCCGGTGTGCGAGGTCTTTGGCGTCGATGTGGCCTGCCTGCCGCAGGTGACCGATTCCGATGGCCTGTTCGGCATGACGGACCTGGGCGGCTTTTTGCCGGCGCCCGTGCCCATTCACGGCGTGCTGGGCGACAGCCATGCGGCCTTGTTCGCGCAGGGCTGCCACAGCCGCGGCATGGCCAAGGCGACCTATGGCACCGGCAGCTCGGTCATGATGAACGTCGGCGACGAGTTCGTTGCCAGCTCGCACGGGCTTTCGAGCTCGCTCGCATGGCGCATGGACGGTGTGACCGAGTACGTGCTCGAGGGCAACGTGAGCTACGCCGGCGCCGTCAAGACGTGGCTGCGCGACGATCTGGAGCTCATCAATAACCCCGAGGAGGTTACCGACCTGTGCTACGCCGCCAATCCGGCGAGCCGCGTCTACTTTGTGCCGGCGTTTACCGGTTTGGGCGCGCCGCACTGGGCGAGTGACGCCGAGGGCTGCGTCTTTGGCATGACGCGCACCACGGGTCGCGCGGAGTTCGTGAAGGCCGCCGACGAGTCGATCGCCTATCAAATCTTTGACGTGATCGATGCGATGGTCGAGGATTCGGGCGCGGCGCTGGCCGAGCTTCGTGTTGACGGCGGCCCCACGCGCGACGCGTACCTGATGCAGTTTGAGAGCGACTTGGTTGGCTCGCCCATCCGCATCGCGAGCAACGACGAGATGAGCGGTCTGGGTGCGGCCTGGGCCTGCGGTATTGCGCTGGACATGTACACGCGCGATGTCGTCGACGTCTACGGCGCCCGCGGCATCGTGGAGCCTGCCATGACCGCCGACGAGCGCGCCAAGAAGATCGCCGGCTGGCGTCACGCCGTGAAATCAACGATTGCCTACACAGCCTAGAATGGTTTTTCTGGGACGGGGATTAAAAACTCATTGGTCCTCGTCCCAGGTAGCTTATTTGGGACGGGGCTTTTTTGACTGGTATGATTGGTGCGACCATTCGAACCAGCTAAAAGAGCCCCGTCCCAAATTGACTACCGAGAGGATCTGCCATGGAGCGCATCGCGAGTTTTTCCGTTGACCATCTGCTGCTTGAGCCCGGCGTGTATGTGAGCCGCATCGACCGCGATCCGGCGACCGGTGCTGCCGTCACCACGTTTGACCTGCGCCTGACCACGCCCAACAAGGAGCCGGTCATGAACACGGCCGAGTGCCACACCATCGAGCACCTGGGCGCGACGTTCCTTCGCAATCATGCCGAGTGGTCGAGCCGAATTGTCTACTTTGGCCCCATGGGCTGCCGCACGGGCTTTTACCTCGTCGTATTTGGCGAGGTGACGAGCGAGGAGATCCTGCCGCTCGTGCGTGAGCTGTTCGAGTTTGTTGCCGACTTTGAGGGCGATGTCCCCGGTGCCGCTCCCGAGGAGTGCGGCAACTACCTGGACCAGAACCTTCCCATGGCTAACTGGCTCGCACGCCGCTACCTCGACCGCGACCTGGCCGATATCGACGAGAAGCACCTGCATTATCAGCAGGCGTAAGGGCTTTATCGCCTAAAACGCACGGATTGGGCGCCTTCGCTTATGCGGGGGCGCCTTTTTGTTGAGTGGTCAGGACGAGCGTTCAAAATCGCTCATGTTTGTTCTAGAATGTTCGTATAGTCACATTTACGAACAGGAGTGAACATGTATATCTACTCTGTCTCTGATCCCGAGTTCAAGTCCTATGGCCGCGTGTGGGATGACGTTCCGTCCAGCCTGACCGCTCCGCTCGTCGAGGCACTCGCGGCTACGCCCATCCCCGAGGGCAGCAAATACGTGGCCTCCGCGCCCGAGCTCGAGCAGGTTGAGGGCGCCGACACGCTCGGCCTGCTCATGTACGGCGGCCGCCCCTTCCAGCTCGGCTGGTGCAACGGCCACAACACACGACTCAACTGTCTGGAGTATCACCGCGCGAGTGAGTTTAACCTGGGCGCCCGCGACTTTATCCTGCTCGTGGCGCATCGCTGGGAGATCGAGGACGGAAAGCTCGATACCGCGTTCGTCAAGGCGTTCCGCGTGCCGGCGGGCAAGGTTGTCGAGGTCTTCAACACCACGCTCCACTACACGCCGTGCATGGTCGATGAAAGCGGCTTCCAGGTGATGGTGGCGCTGCCCGCCGGTACCAACGGTCCGCGCCCCGAGGCCGCAACCGACATGCCTGCCGCCGGTGACAGCTACTGCTACTGGAAGGCCGACAAGTGGGTCCTCTGCCATGCTGACAGCCCCAAGGCAGCCGAAGGCGGCTACGTGGGCCTCATCGGAAAGAACCTCGACATCGCCTGCGACTAGAATCTTCTGTCTCAATCTGTAACACCTAGCGGGCTAAATCGCCTCTACCTGTTATAGATCGAGACAAACCGTAGAGGGCCGCCCGAAAAATCTCGATCTGTAACACCAGGCCCGATTTTGGCTGTCTAACTGTTACAGATTGAGACAAACCGGGCCCAAGCCACCACAAAGGTGCCTGTCCCCTTTGTGGCGGCTTGGACAGGCGGGTATCAAAAAGTGTCAGACGGGACGGTCGCCGGGCCACCGTGTGCGAAAAGAAGTATCGACCTGCGTCGTTGCCGTTGGGTGGCACCCCGTTTGCGGGGATACTGAAACCACGACAAGCGGCATATGAAAGGATTGATGCATGGCTTTCCGTAATGACTTCCTGTGGGGCGGCGCGACGGCTGCCAACCAGTGCGAGGGCGCCTACAACGTGGACGGCCGCGGCCTTGCCAACGTGGACGTGGCTCCGCACGGCCCCGAGCGCTATGCGGTGGTCTCCGGCCAGCGTAAGATGCTCGACTTCGAGGACGGCTATTACTATCCCGCGCAGACCGGCATCGATTTCTACCACCATTACAAGGAGGACATCGCTCTCTTTGCCGAGATGGGCTTTAAGACCTTCCGTATGAGCCTGGCTTGGACCCGCATCTTCCCCAACGGCGACGAGACCGAGCCCAACGAGGCCGGTCTGGCCTTCTACGAGGACGTATTCCGCGAGTGCCAGGCGCACGGCATCGAGCCGCTTGTGACCATCACGCACTTCGACTGCCCGATTCATCTCATCAAGGAGTACGGCGGCTGGCGCAACCGCAAGCTCATCGACTTCTACAAGAATCTCGCGACCACGATCTTTACCCGCTACAAGGGCCTGGTGAAGTACTGGCTCACCTTTAACGAGATCAATATGATCCTGCACCTGCCGTTTATGGGTGCCGGTCTGGTCTTTGAGGAGGGCGAGAACAAGGAGGCCGTCGAGTACCTGGCCGCCCACAACGAGCTCGTCGCCAGCGCTTGGGCAACCAAGATTGCCCACGAGATCGATCCTGAGGTCAAGATCGGCTGTATGCTCGCCGCAGGTAGCTACTACCCCTACAGCTGCCGTCCGGGCGACGTGCGCCAAGCGCAGATTGACAACCAGAGCAACTATTTCTTCGTCGACGTCCAGAGCCGCGGCTACTACCCGGCCTATGCCGTCAAGAAGCTCGAGCGTCTGGGCATCGATGTGGGCATGACGGACGAGGACCGCGAGATCCTGGCCGCCAACACCGTCGACTTCATCAGCTTTAGCTACTACAGCACCCGCTGCTCTGCCGGTGCCGATAACCCCGATGTCGAGCGCACCCAGGGCAACGCCTTCGCCGGCGCCAAGAATCCCTATCTGCAGGAGAGCCAGTGGGGCTGGGCCATCGATCCGCTGGGCTTCCGCATCACCCTTAACGACCTGTACGACCGTTATCAGAAGCCGCTGTTTGTGGTCGAGAACGGTCTGGGCGCCAAGGATGTTGTCGAGGAGGATGGCTCCATCAACGACGACTACCGTATCGACTACCTGCGCCAGCATATTGCCGCGATGCGTGATGCTGTGACCGAGGACGGCGTTGACCTGCTGGGGTACACCACCTGGGGCCCGATTGACCTGGTGAGCGCCGGCACGGGCGAGATGTCCAAGCGCTACGGCTTTATCTACGTGGACCGCGACGACGCAGGCAACGGCACCCTCAAGCGCTCCAAAAAGAAGAGCTTCGACTGGTACAAGCACGTCATTGAGACGAATGGTGAGGACCTGTCCTAAGGAAGCTGAGACACTCAACTTCAGAGCCTCCTAATCAAGGCGCCCGGCGAGCAGTTAATGCTCACCGGGCGCCTTGCCGTCTGCGGATTTTGGGACATGCGGCCCGCTTTTTCGGCCCATCTGTCGGTACACTAAAGGGACTATGGGTACCCGCGAGCGACATATCGGCCACGCGGCCGCCCGATCCGCACCCGTGGCGGATCCCAGGGGCGGCAGGCTCTTCGC
>CABQKL010000052.1 GCA_902464645.1 uncultured Collinsella sp. | reverse complement strand
CACCTTTCTATTGCATCGGGTCGGACAGGACCCGCTCGATCTCTGATGCGGGAAGTGCGCCTTGGCGCAGGATCTGGAGCTCGCCATGCTTAAACGTCACGATGGTCGAAGCATCGCGGCACGGCGTCTCGCCCGCGTCGACGGCCACATCGACCCCCTCCAGAATACGGTCCTCAACGGCGGCAAAGCTTGCCGGCGCGGGCGCGCCGTGCGTGTTGGCGCTGGTGCAGGCAAGCGGACTGCCACAAGTACGGATGAGCGCCTGCACCACGGGCGAGGCCGACGCGCGAAGGGCCACCGTATCGTCGGCGGCGCGCATAAAGGTCGGCACGCAGGGCGCCGCCTTGACCACGATAGTCAGGGCGCCCGGCCAGCATCTTCGAGCAAGCGCGCGGGCCTCTTCCGGAATATCCACGCCGTAGCGGTCGAGGGCCCCGGCATCACCGACCAGCCAGGCGACCGTTTGGGTAAGCTCGCGCTGCTTGAGGGTAAAGATGCGACGGTAACCGGTGCCGAGTGCGGGCACTGCGGCGCCATTGACGGCAGTCTGCGGATCGCGCGGCCACGATGGGAATTCGCTTGTATCTTGGGGCACGGCGTCCGAGAAGGCGTTGACTGCCACGGCGACACCATAGACGGTCTCGGTCGGGATCAGGGCCAAGCCGCCACAGCCGAGCACCTCGGCCGTACGCTCGACGGCGAGCCGATGCGGCTCACGCGCTCCCTCGAATACCCGATAGACCGTCTGCATGTGTATGCCAGCCCCTTACGCTCTGGTGAAAGTTTGTTTACTGAGGGGCATTCTCGCACGAAACGTTCAACCTATTTGCCCAGAGCGCATGTTGGTTTGGTGAGCGGCTCTAGTAGTCGGTGAAAGTGAGGGGGTTATTGGACTGCGACGAACTTCTTTGGCCTGCCGGCGTGGCGTTCTTGGGCGGCGTAGCGCTCGATGCTGTCTATCGTTATCATCCGACGGCCGTCGACGAGTTCAACATCGAGCTTTCCTGCTTTGACCAGCGCGGTAATCCGCGAAGCGGAGACTTTGAGGTCCAGCGCTGCGTCTTTAAATGTTCGGCACGCCGCTTCCCGAGCGTCATCGTGGTCGATTTCGACTGAAAGGGCCACGACCTCGGCCGAGCGTTCGTACCCTGCCGGAGTCAAATCGTTGTTGAGGTCGTCGGCCAAAAACGCCATCAGTGCCTCGGTGGCATGGGCAATCGCTTCTTCGCGCGTGTCGCCATCGGCAAAGGCGCCAGGAATCTGCGGGAAGCTAGCGCAGTAACCGTCGTCTTCTTTTATGAGAACGCAGTCATAGGTAAATCGCTGCCTCATTTTGCCTCCAGCTACCATCCAGCTTGGCGACGAATACTTGCCCACGTGCCCTTCTTTGGTCGATCACCACCAGAGCCGTTCGCGGTGACAGCACGGTCACCAGAAACATGCTTAGCATGACTACCGACTTGCGCGACCTCCACGAATCCATCGTGCTTGAGTAGGGCAATGATTTCCCGAAAGGTAGGAGGTTGCATGGGCCGACCTCTTTCAGCCGTCCTAATTATAAACTAATTTATAATTTTTGCTAACCAGTTAATAAATATTACTGGCGCTGCTTGGGCTCGGTGACGATGGCTCGGACGATGCGGGGACGATCGGTGAGGTCGCGGACGATGCGCACGTCCGAGAGACCCGCCTGGCGACAGAGCTCGGCCGCGGCATCGAGGGCGCCCTCGTAGAGCTCGCAGGCAAACAGGCCGCCGGCGCGCAGCATATAGGGCGCCGCATTGAGCAGGCGGCGGAAGATATCGAGGCCGTCGGCGCCGCCCTCGAGCGCTAAATCGGGCTCGAAGTCCTTGACCTCGTGCGGCAGCGAGCGCATGACGTCAGTCGGAATGTAAGGCGGGTTGGAGACGAGCACGTCGAAGGTGCCCCATTCCTCGCGGGGGATAGAGCTCACCAGGTTTGTGAGGCTGAAGGCGACCTCATCGGACGTAAGCCCGAGCGCGTCGCGGTTTTTGGTGGCCAGGTCAATGGCACGCGGTTCGATATCGGTAGCGGTGCAGGTGACATGGCCGCGGCGCTCCCAGGCAAGGGAAAGCGAGATGCAGCCCGTGCCGCAGCCGACCTCGAGAACGCGGGCGATACGGGGCTCGACCGGAGCGGGCGCGGCGGCATCCTCCGTCAGAGACGCCTCGTGGTCGGCGCCTTCGATGGCGATGCCGTATTCGTCGAGCTCGGGCTCGGCGGCTTCCGCGGCTTCGGCTTCTGCTATCTGCGTGGCGGCTTCCTCGGCCTCGCGGTCGGCCAGTTCCTCAGCATAGGCACGGCTGCCCAGTACGTCGCCACCCAGCGCAGCCTCATCGGCAGCCGTGAGGTTAGCGGCACGGCGCTCGGCCGTCGCTCGCTCGTCGGCCAATGCGGCTTCGACTTTGCGCGCTTGCTCGACCTCGTCGTTCCAGGGCAGCTCAACGCGCTGACGGGCGGCAGCCTCGGGGCTCAGCACCTCGGCATCCAGATAATTGAGGACTTCCTCGACGAGCATCTCGGTCTCGGGACGCGGAATGAGTACGCCGGGGGCGCACGCGACGTCGATCATGCGGAACTGCGTGCTGCGGGTGATGTACTGCAGCGGCTCGCCCTTGGCGCGGCGGACGACCGCCGCGTGCATGGTCTCGAGCTGCGCCGCATCGAGCGTCTCGTCCATACGCATATATAAGTCAATGCGCGCCAGACCCGTGGCAGCGCAGAGCAGCCACTCGGCAGAAAGTCGGGGGTGTTCCTCGCCGCGCTCGGCCAGGTACTCCTTGGTCCACTCGAGACAACGCTTGATGGTCCAGATCTCGTTTGCCATGGGGTCCTCCCCTCTTAAGCGCCGGGCGGCGCGCGAATGTCGGAGCAGATTGTACGCGAGGCCAGCGCTTGGCAAGAGACGATTGAAGGCGATTATCGAGAATCAGCCCAGATTTTTGGTTTGACCCCGTCCAAAGTGCTCATTCGTCGACGTTCATATCTGCATCCGTCAAGCTTTTGGCAAGGTTGCCCCAAAACTAACCAATATCTAACCAAACGCTTGCCACATCGCTTGACGCGCGACGCGTCAAAAATCGCCCCACGACTTCTTGGACGATTTTTCGAGCAATATTTTCAATAGAAGATGCACGCCATTAATTGCTTTAAGCAGGTAAGCAGCTCAAAAGCCATCAAAACCGATTGAATAACATCTCAAAGCAATGTACCCAACCTAGTCATTTAAGAACGTCCCCAATGACCACCTCTAAGGCGCCGCAGGTTGAGCATAAGTCAGCGAAAACGCCCCTAAGCGAGCAAGGTGACGTGAAAGAGGAGGGAAGCGTACTTCGGTACGCGACCGACGATTGAACGTCAGATTGCCGCTTAGGGGCGTTTGCAGCGTCGAGCCGTTACGCGGTTTGGTAAAACCGCGTAACCCACTACACAGCCTGTGCCAGCTTCTCGGCTCGCTCGGCGGCGGCGAGCGCCTCGATCACGGTGCCGAGCTGGTCGCCCAGAAGAACGCCGTTGTAGGTGGAGTTGAAGCCGATGCGGTGATCGGTCACGCGGTCCTGGGGCTGGTTGTAGGTACGGATCTTCTCGGAACGGTTACCGTGGCCGATCTGGCTTTGGCGCTCGGCACCAAGCTCTGCCTGCTGCTTCTCGAGCTCCATCTCGTACAGACGGGCGCGCAGCATCTGCATGCAGACCTCGCGGTTCTGGATCTGGGAGCGCTGCTCCTGCGACTGCACCACGGTGTTGGTGGGCAGGTGGGTGATACGCACGGCGGAGTAGGTGGTGTTAACGCACTGACCGCCAGGGCCCGAAGCGCAGTAAGTATCGATGCGCAGGTCGGACTGGTTGATCTGGACGTCAATCTCCTCGGCCTCGGGAAGCACGGCGACGGTTGCCGTGGAGGTCTGGATGCGGCCCTGGGACTCGGTCTTGGGAACGCGCTGGACACGGTGCACGCCGGACTCGAACTTCATGACGGAGTAGACGCGGTCACCCTCGACCTTGAACTCGATGGACTTAAAGCCGCCGGCCTCGCTGGGACTGGAATCGAGCACGGTGGTCTTCCAGCCGCGAGACTCGCAAAAGCGCTGGTACATCTTGTACAGGTCGCCGGCGAAGATGGCTGCCTCGTCGCCACCGGCGGCGGAGCGGATCTCGACGATGGTGTTCTTGTCGTCGTTGGGGTCGCTCGGGATGAGCATGTACTTGATATCTTCCTCGAGCTGGGGAAGCTTAGCCTCGTTTTCGGAGATGTCCATCTGGAGCATCTCCTTCTCATCGGCGTCGGTGGTATCGTGGAGCATTTCCTTGGCAGCCTCGATGTCGTCGAGCGCGCCGATGTACTCGCGCGAGGCAGCAATGAGGTCGGACTGGTGCGCGTACTCCTTGTTGAGACGCGTGAACTCCTTGATGTCGGAGGCGACGGCCGGGTCGGACAGCTTCTTCTCGAGCTCCTCGTAGGCCTTGATGATCTTTTCGAGCTTGTCGCGCATGGCAGGACTCCTTTATATGCGTGAAGATGAAAATCGGCAGAGTTGATGGGGCGCATGGCGCCACTGCGGGGGTAAGCCCAGCTAGAACATGTCGATCTTCAGATACATGCGCATCCCTTCGCGTGTGGGGTACATAGTTGCGGTCTAACCCATACATGATAGCGTGCGCAGACAAACCTGCATATAACCCGCACGGAATGAGTGGACGTAGCCGTTGGGTATGTTCCTTAACGACTAGTCGTTTAAGAACGTTCCCAACGGCCAACAAAGGGACTGTCGCTTTGTCACATTCTAGAGCGTGTGGAGCAGGGCGATGAGGAAGCGGACACCCTGGAGGTAGGCGCGGCGGGTAATGCGCTCGTTAGTGCCGTGGACACCGCGCTCGCACTCGTCATCGTCGACCACAAACGCCGAAAAACGAATGCACTCGGAGCAAATGCGCTGATAGTTGGCAGCGTCGGTCGCGCCGATGACAGTTGAGGGGACGATGCTGACAGGAGCCCCGCCCGTCGTAGATGATCCGTTTTCCTCCGTCCCCTTTGGATCACGGAAATAGCGGGCGGCAATGGCGCGAACGGCCTCAAGTCCCGGTCCGCCGACACGCGGGGACGGCGAGGGCTCGGAGCTGCCGGGGCCGAGTTCGACCTCCACACGTCCGGCAAGGCCCGCCGCGGCAACGGCCTCGCAGCAGCAGGTAACGACATCGGCCACGCCCGCACCCTCGAGCATGCGGAAGTTGATATTGGCCCACATATCCTGTGGCATCACGTTAGCGCCAGTGCTGCCGCCCTCGATCTGCGTGGGCGCGCAGGTGGTCGTCACCAGCGGATAGAGCTTTTTGCTGACGAGGCAATCGCGGACAATGGCATCCCCGTTGGCGGCAATTTCATCGGCCGTGTAGAGCCCCAGCTCGACGAGCTGTACGGCAAGCAGATCGGTCACACGCGTCGGCCACTCGATATCGCAGATTGCGGCGATGGCACGGCTCAGCACCTCGAGCGAAGTGCCGCCGTAGGGGTTAGACGAATGCCCGCCTTCACTCTTCGTCTTGAGCACGATATCGGCATAGCCCTTCTCGGCAAGGTCGGCATGCATAAGCCAGCCCTCGCCCGCGCCGTACTCGGCAGCCGAAACGACGCGGTAGTCGCCCTCGTCGATCAGGTACTCAAGCTCAATGCCGCGCTCCTCGAGCACGCAGCCGATAGCGCCTGCGCCGTACTGCGTAGTCTCCTCGTCCTGGCCAAAGGCGAGCAGCAGGGTGCGCTCGTGCTCCCAGCCGTGCGCCAGCGCATACTCAACGGCCTCCAGGATGCCTGCGACCTGGTCTTTCATATCGATGGCGCCGCGACCCCAAATATAGGTGTCGTCCACGTGCCCGCTAAAGGGATTGTGCGTCCAGTCTGTCTCGGTGCCCGGCACCACGGGAACCACGTCCATGTGGCCCATGAGCATGACCGGCTTGAGGGCGGGGTCGATGCCGGCAAGCGTCACGAGCAGCGAATGGTCGATGAGCTCGACCTCGCCCGCCGCAAACACGCGCGGCCAGGCCTGCTGCATATAGGCGCGCAGGTCGGCAAACGCCTGCCAGTCCACCGTCTGGGCATCCATGCTCGAAATCGTCGGAAACGACAGCACGCGGCCCAGGCGCTCGCACGCGCCGACCTCGTCGATATCGGCAAAATCATCCTCGTGCGCAAAGAAGCGCCAAACCTCGGCCATGCCTTCCTCCAAAAACAACGTGGCAAAGAGGCGGTCCCTTTGCCACGTTCGCTTGCATTATTTGTCGTTGAGATAACGCGAGAGGAACTCGCGGGTGCGCTGGTGCTTAGGATTGCCAAAGAGCTCAGCCGGCGCGGCGTCCTCGAGCACCACGCCCTGGTCCATAAAGACCACGCGGTCGGACACGGTACGCGCGAAGGCCATCTCGTGGGTAACGACGACCATGGTCATGCCGTCGGCGGCGAGCTTGCGCATAACGTCGAGCACCTCGCCCACGATCTCGGGATCGAGCGCAGAGGTAGGCTCGTCAAACAGCATGATCTGCGGGTTCATGCACAGGGCGCGGGCGATGGCAACGCGCTGCTTTTGGCCACCGGACAGGCGACCAACCGCGGCATGGGCGAATTTTTCGAGTCCCACGCTCGCCAGATGCTCCATCGCGACCTGTTCGGCCTGATCTTTGCCCATCTTTTTGAGCGTGACGGGCGCGAGCGTGCAGTTGTCGAGCACATCCATGTTGTTGAACAGGTTGAAGCCCTGGAACACCATGCCGATGTCCTCGCGCAGCTTGTTGATGTTGCAGCGCTCGGCCGTGAGATCCTGGCCGTGGAACCAGATGTGACCCGTGTCCGGAGTCTCGAGCAGGTTGAGGCAACGCAGCAGCGTCGACTTACCCGAGCCCGAGGCGCCGATGATGGTGACGACCTCGCCGGGGCTAACGGCCAGGTCGATGCCCTTGAGCACCTCGAGCGAGCCAAAGCTCTTGCGCAGGCCCTCAACGCGGATGAGCGGCTCTTTGGTTTGCGCGGCCGCAGCGCCGGTAGTAACGGTATCTGCCATGATGAGTCTCCTCGTCTTGCGCCTAGTTGGAGCTGGGCAGCGTGGCCGGAGCCTCGGCACCGAGCTTTTTGCCAAAGGCCTCGAGCAGGCGGCTCGCCACGAGCGTCAGGATCAGGTAGACCACGAGCGCCACGCAGTAGACCTCCATCTGGCGGTAGTACACGCCAGCGACGGTGGTGGTGGCGTACATGAGGTCGAACACGCCGATGACCGAAAGCACCGACGAGTCCTTGATGTTGATGATGAGCTCGTTGGTGAGCGCCGGAATCGCGTTTTTAATGCCCTGGGGGAACACGACCTTGCGCATGGCCTGCCACTGCGACAGGCCCAGCGAGCGCGCCGCCTCGGCCTGGCCGGGATCGATGGACTCGATGCCGCCGCGCAGGACCTCCATCATGTAGGCGGTGGAGTTGAGCGAGATGGTGACGAGGCCGGCAGTGAAGGTGCTCCAAATCTGGTTGGCCTGGGCGGTCTCGAAGCCCATGCCGCGCAAAACGGTGAAGCCCGCGTAATAGATGAGCAGGCCCTGAACCATCATGGGCGTGCCGCGCACGATGGTGGAGTAGACAGTCGCAAAGCCGCGGCCGATGCTCTTAAAGAAGCGCACCAGATCGTTATCCACGCGGTCGAACGTCTGAATACGCAGGAACACAAAGAGCAGCGCCAGGAAAAAGGCGATGACGGTACCGAAGGTCGCAAGCGCGATGGTGATCTCGATGCCGCGGATAAAGAAGTCGCCGCTCTTGTAGGTCATGTAGACCAGGCTCGACAAAAAGTCGCTGGGGTTGGAGTCCGAGACAATGCTCACCTGCACCAGGTCGATAAATGACATGACGCAGCGGTCCACGAAAAAGATCGCCGCGATGGCGGCCACGACGTAGCTGCCCAAGCGTGCGCCACGACGGAAACGCTCGGATGCGAACGGCGACGTTTCGCGATAGTCGTTCCAGTGCATGAGCTTGGTGACCAGCGCCGCCGCCGACACGACGAGCCACGCCCAAAGGATCGCCCAGAGGCAGTCTTGGAACACGCCCGTAGGCGCCAAGAAGCTCAGCGGCGTGGGATTGCGTTGGCTAAACGCCAGGCCGAGCGCCGCGATAACGCTCGTGCCCAGGTACACGTAACGGTGGTCGGCCTTGATAAAGGAGGCCAGGCGATTGATGGTTTTCATGCTGCCTCCCTATGCCGGCTGACGGTCGAGGCACGCGTCCCACATTTGGTCGCGCTCCTCTTGGCTAATGCCCTTGAGTGTCTTGTCGATGAGCTTAAGCAGTTTGTCCGAGCCCTTGCGGCAGCCAACGTTTGCCGCGACCTCCTGCTTAAAGCCCTCGCCCTCGGCAAAATGGATGGGGACGATACCGGGATTTTGGGCCATATAGCCCTTCTCGTTCTCGGTGTTGTAGGTCACGGCATCGCACGTGCCCTGCAGCAGGTTCGAAAACACCGTGGGAACCGAATCGACCGGGTTCTTGTGGACGACGCCCGGGATCTCGTCGATGACGGTATCGAGCATGGTGTCCTTTTGGCCGAGGACCGTGGCGCCGCTAAAGTCGCTGAGCTTTGTCGCATTTTGGTAGGGCGAGCCCTCTTTTACGAACAGGCCAAAGTAACCGATAAAGTACGGGTCGGAGAAGCCGACCGACTCCTCACGCTCGGGCGTGGCGCTCATACCGGCGATGATGAGGTCGATCTGGCCGTTGTTGAGCGAATCGATAAGGCCCGAGAAGCTCTGCTTGACGGCAACGGGCTCGCCGCCGAGGGCCTTGCAGACGATCTTGGCGATCTGCACGTCGTAGCCATCGGCGTAGGCTCCCTGCACGTTGTCGATGGGAATGGTGTACTCGCTGGCCTCGGAGACCTGCCAGTTATACGGGGCGTAGGCCGCCTCCATGCCGATACGGATCTTGTCCTTGCCGATAACGGAATCGGACAGGTCGTCGCGACCGCCGCCCGTCGTGGGCTGAACCACCTTGAGCGTGGACGGACGCTGACAGCCGGCGAGCGCGCCGGCGACGACGGAAGCGCTCGCAGCGAGAGCGCTACCCAAAAAGATGCGACGGCTGCATACCGGCTGTGGATGCGCGTCGCGTTGTAGTCGAGGTTGCATCTGATGCCTTCCCTGTTGAATCGTATGCTGACGACTTAACAGGATATACGCCAGCGACCAGCAGCGCAGCACAAGCTCGAAAAATTAATAGACACACGGTAGTCATTGGGGACGCCGATGTTTTGGCAATGCCGGCGAGCGACGTCCAGAGCGAACAAGTGACATGAAAAAGGCAAGGCATGACCAGAAGGTCTATGCCTTGCCTTTTGAATGACAAATTATCGCTCTGGACGGCGCACAGCATCGACCGAGCGGCGGAACCTCTAGAGCAAGGTAACGCTAAAGCTGCGGACGTCCGTCTCGCCCGGTGCCAGCGTGATGGTGTTGACCTTGTGCTCAAAGACGTCGTCCTCGGTGTCCATGGTGGTGTGGCCGGTCCAGGGCTCGAGCGCCACAAACGGAGCGTCGTTGGCGGCAGACCACACGCCGATGTACTTAAAGCCTTCAAAGTCGATCTTGACGCCGTGGCCCGACTTGCGGCCGCGCAGCGTGAGCGTGGAGCCCGGGGTATCGGTGAACATGATGGCGTCGTTATCGAAGCTGCGGTGCGTGATGGGCAGCACGTCCGAGTTATCGGGGGCCTTGTAGCTACCCTCGAACGTCATAAGGCCATCGGGCGTGATGACGGGGGCCTCGTTAGTCCAAGCCTCGGTAAACGCCAGCTCGTAGTCCTCGAACGCCTCGTCCTCGGCACCGGGGGCGGGCACGTTGAATGCGGGGTGGCCGCCCACCGAGAACGGCAGGTCCACGTCGCCGGTGTTGGTGACGGCAAAGGTCTGCGTGAGGGTGGCGTCGCCGGTCAGGGCATAGGTCATGTTGAGCTTAAAGTGGAACGGGAACGCCTTGAGAGACTCGGGCGTGTCGGTGAGCTCGTAGGTAACGGACGAACCGTCCTCCGACACCCCGACGATCTTGTGCTCGACAATGCGCGCGATGCCGTGGCGCGCCATCTCGCAGGTGCCGGCGGCAGACGTCGCCGTGTTGTTGCGCAGCGATCCCACGATGGGGAACAGGATAGGCGCGTGCTTGCCCCAAAAGGCCGGGTCGCCCTGCCACAGATACTCGTTGCCGTTGAGGGCAAGGCTCGTGAGCTGAGCGCCCATGGAATCGATGGCTGCGGTGAGGCCGCCGCGCTTGATGGTAGTGACGGTGGACATACTACTTCCTCCAAAAGTAAACAACAGTGTCGAGGGTTATTGTCCCACTCTTGGCGGCGGGGCTGAGCGGCAGGCGCAGTTATTGAGCAATAGCGTAGAGGTCAAACCCGCCCTGCGGCGTGCTATCGACCGTGTCGGGCGCCTGTGAATTAAAACTCACCGGAACCATGCGCTTTGAGGCGCGGTAACGCGTGCCGTCGGTGGCGACGGGCGGCTCATCCACCGTGAGCTCGTAGTCGCCGGGCTTGAGCTCTATGCCGTCACCTTCGGAATTGACGTATTGGTACTCGTCGATTGCTTGCCCCTTGAGCGTGCGGCCCACGATATGGACGAGCATTTGGCTGTCGCCGCGCGCGGTATCCCACGTCGCGCCTTCCTTAACCTCGACTGACACATGCACCGAGCGCGTGCGGCTGAGCGATTGCTCGACGGACATCTCGACCTTGGCGGCGTCTTGGCGCTGCTGCTCAACATGGCCCCAGATGCTGCCGATTGCCGAGCAGGCGATAACGCCGGCCATGAAGGCAATGAGGATGGGGCCGAGCGGAGAGCGGCGGCCCGCGTCTTCCTCACGAGCCAGGTCGGGGCGACGCGTGGGCGCAGGCGCCTGAGCACCCTGCGCGGGCACGTCGAGAATGCTGAAGGATGCCGTGCTGTCGGGGTCGATGTTATGGCGCGGCTGCGGGGTCTTGGCCGGCGAGATGGACATGTCCGCCGGCTCATCGAGTGTGGCCGTGGCATCAGCCTTAGCCTCATCGGCCTCGGCTTGGGCCCAAGCCTGCTCAAAGGTCAGGGGCTCGGCGGCATCGGAGGCGGCGTCAGGCTCGACGGCGGCATCGTTGCCGGTCTCGTCCTCGTCGCTCGACATGTCACGCAGCGCAGGCTCGTCCCACTCCTCATCCGGAGCTTCGCCCTCGCTATACCACCATTCAAAGTTATCGATATCCATACGGGGCGCCCCTTAGGCCTCGCAAATAAACACTTGCTAGCCTTATACCCCCAGACGGCGCTGGAGCTCGCCGGCACAGACAGGAAAACCGTCACAACATTCGACGCTTTTTCTCGTTTTCGAGATTTTCGCCGAATGTTGTGACGGTTTGGGCGACTGGCTGGCAGCGCAATGTGACAAAGGGACTGTCTCTTTGTCACATTCTGTTAGAGTTGCAGGGATTGAATCTCGCTTATTCATGCGACATTGGAGTGACAACCTTGACCGCCGCAACCACGCCAAAAAGTAAGTCAACCGCCGCCGCGCTCTCCCCCGCGCGCACCAAGCTCTGCCTGGCGCTGCTCGTGCTGTTGGGATTCTCGCTCGGCTGCTCCGAGTTCGTGGTCATCGGTATCGAGAGCGACTTGGCAACGGAACTCGGCGTATCACTTGCCACTGCGGGCCAGCTCATCAGCGTGTTCGCGCTCGTCTACGCTATCGCTACGCCGGTGCTTGCGCTTGGCACGGGGCGGTTCCGCCGCTACCAGCTGCTCGTGTGCTACAGCATCGTCTTTGTGCTCGGCAATTTGGTTATGGCGCTAGCACCTAACTTCCAAGCGCTCTTTATCTCGCGCATTGTCCTGGGCTCCGTCTCGGGCGCACTGCTCGCCGTGGGTGTGACGTACATCCCCGAGCTGCTGTCCCCGCAGCAAACCTCACTCGCCATCTCGGTCGTGTACGGTGCGTTTTCCGTGGCAATGGTCTTTGTCACTTCGATCGGCAAGTTTGTGGCCGACACGCTCGATTGGCACGTGGCCATGTACGGCACGCTGACCTTTGCCGTTCTGATCTGCGGAGCGCTCGTGGCGTTTATGCCGCGCGCTGGGCAAACCGACGAGCCTGCCACCTTCCGCGAGCAGGCGGGTCTGCTACGCGAGCCGAGCATCATCACTGGCATGCTCATCTTCTTGTTTGGCGTGGGATCGGTCTACGTGTTTTACGGCTATGTGACGCCTTATCTGGAGCAGGTGCTGGGCATGGGCACGGTCGAAGCCAGCACCACGCTCATGGCCTACGGCGTGTTCTGCCTGATCTCGAACATCCTGGGCGGATGGATCGATGCGCGTTTTGGCATGAAGGCGCTGCTGGTTACGTTTGTGCTGCAGGCGGCGGCGCTGCTTGGGCTGTTTGCCGTGGGCGCCGCCATGCCGCTCGCGCTCATCTTTGTCTTTAGCTTGGCGCTGCTCATGTACCTGTTCTCGGTCTCGTGCATCACACACTTTATGGATGTGGCGCGCAGCCGCCATCCCAAGTCGATGGTACTCGCGAGTTCGGTTGAGCCCATGGCGTTTAACGTCGGCATCTCGTTTGGCACCGCAGTGGGCGGCGCCGTGGTAAGCAGCATTGGTATTGCGCACGTGGGCGCAGTGGGCACCGCGTTCTCGCTTGTAGCCTGGGCGCTCACGCTGGTGACCATTAAGTTGGCTCGCTGGGAGCGTCGCCATCAATCAGGACAGCCCTCAATGCGGGCATAGGGGCGAACACAGCCCAGGGTGGCGAGCAACCGGTGAAAGCCGTCCCAAACGAGTAATGTTTATCCGCCTGGAAGCTCCAGCAGTGCAATTTCGTGTATTTCAGATACACGATTTTCTACGATTTCGTGTATTTCAAGTACACGAAATGCGCGTGGGGTAACTCAAAGGCGGCGGCAGCTCATTGTCTGCCGCCGCCTTTTATACCGGATTTTATAGATATGTGAGGCGTTTACTCCATGCCCAGCAGCTCGCGCATCTGAGTTGCGTAGTTAGATGCCATGTTGCCGTAGACAATCTGCACGCCGCCGTTAACATGCACATGAGCTAGACCCCCGAATCAGCCCGTTTTGGGGGTCTTTCTCGTCAAAATGTACGCTAAATCCATGAGGGTATATAATGGAACGCTCTGCTCGAATGCACGAAGGAAGGGGTGATGATGTCTGGCCACGAGAAGCGCGTCTTGTCGCTTGACGGCCTGCGAGGGCCCGGGGCGCTGATGGTGTTCCTGTTTCACGTCGACAACATGGTCAAGCCGTTTGGCGCGATGGGTCCGAGCCTCTTCCCTGGCGGCGCGTCGGTTATGGTGTTCTTTATCCTGTCCGGCATAGTGCTGTCTCTTGTTCCCTTTAAGCACATGGGAAACGGCGGGTACGACTGGCTTGGCTATTACCCAAGAAGGGTCGTCCGCCTTTGCGTGCCGCTGTTTGCGGCGATTGCACTGGCCCTTCCTGCGGGCTACGTGGCCTGGCGCCTGGGGTCCACGTCGCGCTCCGCGCTTGCCGTCGCCTACGACGCGGGCCTTCCCACTGCGGTTCATGACATCCTCATGCAATTCGACGTGCTGTTCAACGTGTCCGATGGCGTCAACAACCTCTTTGGCGCGCAGCTCGTCCGCGTTGACTCTCCCGTCTGGTCCATGAGCTGGGAGCTCTGGTTTAGCCTGACGCTTCCGCTGGCCATCTGGTGCATATCAAGGATTCGCCGGACGGGTCTGGCGGTTGTTGCGACCTTTATTGCGGTGCTTGTCTCGTACTGGACGGGCTACTTTCCGCTGCGCCTTTGTCTGATGTTCTGGCTTGGCGTCATGGTGGCCCGGCAATTCGACAAAATCAAGGCCGTCAAGCTTTCAATGCTGGCCGAGCTGGCGCTGCTTGTGGCCTCCGTTGGTGTTATCGAGCTCTCGCTCGTGTGGCATCCCGGCGGGGTCCTCGAGGCGTTGGAGTTCACCGCCATGAACGCGGCCTGCCTGGTGGTGGTTGTCGTCGCGATTGCCGACGGGTTCACGCGCCGTGCGCTCTCTGCGGCCCCCATGGTCTTTTTGGGAAAGGTGTCGTACAGCCTCTACCTTACCCACGCCATTGTCATCGGTGCGCTCGCTGCCCTGCTGCCCAGGCTTGGGATTGTCGACCCGCTCGCGATTGCCGCGGTCTCGCTGTCCGCAAGCATGCTCGTCTCCGTTGCGTTCTGGCGCATAATCGAGGTTCCCAGCATGAACCTGTCGCGCTCGCTGGCATCGTCAGAGCCTAGGAACGCCGTTCGATAATGCGTCGTACTTGGCTTCGTTTGGAGAGAGCTGGTCATGAATAGCCCCAAGCCCGTCCACCGCGTTCTCTTTGTCTGCCACGGCAACATCTGCCGCTCGACGATGGCCGAGTCGGTGTTTACCGAACTCGTGCGCCGCGCTGGGCGCGCGGGTGAGTTTGTCATTGATTCCGCTGCGACTTCGACCGAGGAGATCGGCAACCCGCCACACCAC
>CABQKL010000051.1 GCA_902464645.1 uncultured Collinsella sp. | reverse complement strand
AGTCATTGGGGACGTTCTTGTTTGACTAGTCGTTTAAGAACGTCCCCAATGACTACAAGCCGCACCGCCCGCCGTTCAGTTGAAACCACCTGCCAAAAAGGAACAGGTTTATTTTGGCAGGTTTTATCTGGGCAAACGTCCAAACCGCCGTAAGGGAGTTGCCTTCCCTCGTGGCGGTCTTCTAGCAGAAAAACCAAGTGAGTAGGCTTTTTGCAGGAGACCAAGCACACCCCAAAACGACATGGCTCTGACCTGCGGTTTTATTGAGTATTTGTCGCGATGTGCTCGGCAGGTTCAGAAAAGTCTACTCACTTGCATCTGAGACACCCCCAGATAGGCAAAAACCGCCGCGAAAGGGCCCCTGGTCCCTTCGCGGCGGTCATACGCCTCTGATTTTGTGACGATTTTGCCCGCTTGTTACTCGCTGTAGCGGGTGGCTATGGCGGCTCGCACCATGCCGGTGCTCATGAGGTAGGTCACCAGGAAGTAGCCACCGTATGCTGCCAGGAAGATTGCACAGGTGAGGCCCACGGTGCCGCCGATGCTCATATTTCCGAAAATGCTCACCAGCTCGATGATCACCTTAAGTGCCACAAAGGAGTGCGCCAGGCCCACTGCCAGCGGGAACAGGAAGAATACCGCTTGCTGCGCCATCACCGAATGACGAATCTGGCGGTCCTCACAGCCGATCTGTGCCAGCACACGATAGCTGCGGCTGCCGTCGGCCACGTTGGAGAGCTGCTGGATCGACAGAATCGCCGCGCATGCAACGACCAATACAAAGCCGATGTAGATGGCTAGGTAGCTAATAAGACCGTTCATTTGCGCTGCTTGCGCGTACATCTCGGAGCGTGTGATGAAGGTTCCCCACAACCCCGGCTCTTTGCCGTCAACGAGCAGATTGTCGAGCAGAGTGTATTTAATGCTCTCGTCTGCCTCGGTCGTATCCATCCCCTGTTTGTAGTTAACGAGCAGGCTACTGGAATACGGCTGCAGATTAAGCTGGGACAACAGCTCGTCGGCAACGACGACGGTACCCGGATTACTGCCCATCGCCGAGTTGGCGATGGCCGCCGTATCTTCGTCCGACTTATCGGTTGCGGGCTTGAGCGTATGCCCGCCCAAGGTAAGGGCATGGCCGCCAGCCATATACTTGGTGTACAGGTCGACCAGCTCGCCGCCCATATCACACGTGAGCAGATACTGGTCGCGGCCAATGCTCACCGGCTCCTCGCCCATCATCTGGCGCAGTTTGTTGTACTGGCTCGCCGGCGTCACAAACAGATCCATCGCATCGGCATTGCTACCCCCGAATGCCTTGGGAAGCTTTTCGCCCATGGTCTTGCACATTTCACTTGGAGTCACCGAAGGATCCGAGCCGCCAAGCGGGTAACTCAGATACGAATCGATCTGCACATGCTCACCGGCAACATCGGCGATATTAACCTTCTTGCCGTTCTCTTCGTTGCTGTCCGCCGACTTGCCCTTGCCGTGCCATGCGGGGTACAAATCGACCGTTGTATCGGCCAGCACCATGCGATCGGCTTCATCAGACGGATTGACGTACTCTTTGTAGTAGTCGAACGTATCGGGCGTGTAATAGACATACGTCTGAGACACGTCTACAGGGTTATAGCGCTCCAGGTTTTCATTCATCACGTTGGCAATCGACATACCGCACGTCACCGAGGTGATGGCCAAAAACAGGAGCATCGCGATGACGCCCATCGAAAAGCACACCGTGTTGACCTTGGCCGCAAGCTGGCGCACGGTAAACATGTTGAGGCCGCGCCAATACACGCCGCGCAGGCTCTGCAGCAGCTTGATGAGCATGCCCGAGAGTCCCCAGAACAGGGCAAAGGTGCCCACGGTAACCATAGCGGTCGTAATACCAAACTGGTTCATGGCCTCTTGCAGCTTGCTGTCCGTCGCGGTTAGCGGGAACCCATCACGTAGCAGACGGTAATAGGCCACGCCCACCAGCACCGCGCCCACGGCAAAGATGGCAATCGCGATCCAGGGGTTGCGCGTCTTGATGCTCTCGTTGCGACGCTCGGCACCCATAAGCTCGATGAGTTTGGTACGACGCACGGCGCGAAGGTTCAGCAGTAGCGTGAGCACAAACATTACGAGCATGCAGACAAGGGTCAGATTGAACGCATGCATCGAGAAAAAGAAGTGGAAATTGGCGATCTGTGTCTTAAAGAGCGAGGCCGTAAAGAACGTCATGAGCTGGGAGAGCCCCACACCCAGCACAATGCCGGCGACAAAGGCCACGACCGATACTATCACGGTCTCGAGCGCCATGATCGTGGCGACGCGCCCGCGCCCCATGCCGAGCACCTGGTACAGGCCAAACTCCTTCTTGCGGCGTTTCATGATGAAGTTATTGGCGTACACCATCAAAAAGGCCATGACACCGGCCAAAAAGTACGTCAGGTCGCCGAGCATGCTGCCCATAACCTGCGCCAAGCCCTCTTCATCGATTCCGGCGATGTCGACCTGCATCGAGATGGTGTTAAAGGCATAGAAGACCGTGACACCCAGGGTGAGCGTCAAAAGGTAGACGAGGTAGTCGCGGCCGGCGCGGCGGACGTTGCCCCAAGCGAGTTTACAGAGCATCGGAGCCCTCACCGCCCATCATGGCAACGACCTCCATAATGCGGTCGAAGAACTCTCGGCGGTCGGTGTCGCCGCGGCGCAGCTCGGTGAAGATCTTGCCGTCGCGAATAAACAGCACACGGCTCGTGTAACTGGCGGCAAAGCTGTCGTGCGTGACCATGAGCACGGTGGCACGTAGGCGGCGGTTAAGGGCCTCTAGGCTCTCGAGCAGCAGGCGAGCGCTCTTGGAATCGAGGGCGCCGGTGGGCTCGTCGGCCATAATCATGGTGGGGTCGGTGACGAGCGCGCGAGCCGCGGCAACGCGCTGCTGCTGACCACCGGACATCTGGTAGGGATACTTGTCGAGCACCTGACTGATGGACAGGCGCGCTGCCACATCCTGCACGCGGGTCGAGATCTCTGCCGAGTTTGTGCGGGCGATGGTGAGCGGCAGGGCGATGTTCTCGCGTGCCGTGAGCGTATCGAGCAGGTTGGAGTCCTGGAAGATAAAGCCGAGCTCCTCGCGGCGGAACTGCGAAAGCTTAGCCTGCTTCATGCGTGTTACGTCCTGCCCGTTGATGCGGATCGTGCCGCTCGTGGCGCTATCGATGGTCGAGACGCAGTTGAGCAACGTCGACTTGCCCGAGCCCGAGGCGCCCATGATGCCAACAAATTCGCCGCGGTTGACGGTAAAGCTGACGTCGTTGAGCGCGCGGGTCACGTTGCCCAGCGCTCCGTATACCTTTTCGAGATGCGCGACCTCCAGTACCGGGGTCGCCATGTGCGTGGTTTGCATACCGAGTCCTTTCTTGCAATTAGTCTACGGCATCTATAGTCGCAAGAAGACGAGTCGGCTACCATCGATATGGCTTACGCTTGCCTTACCGTTGTGTAAGGTACGCGTAGCTACCCTGCCACGTGTTGATGTTGAGAGAGGACTCCTGTTGAAGACTGTTCATGTTGCCGCTGGGATCATTCGCAAGGAAGGATCCGACGAGCTACTGGCCGTGCAGCGCGGCTATGGCGACATGCAGGGACTTTGGGAGTTCCCCGGTGGCAAGCTCATGCGCGGCGAGACGCCCGAGGACGCCGTATGCCGCGAGCTCATGGAAGAGCTGCAGGTCAAAGTCACCAACCTGCGCGATTTCTATACCGTTGAGTATGACTACCCCGATTTTCATCTCTCCATGGAGTGCTACTACTGCTCGCTCGCCGATGAATCCGATGAGCCTCAGAAGCACGACCGCCAGCTCGATATCCGCTGGATTCCGCGCACCTCGCTTGCCACGGTGGAATGGATGCCCGCCGACAAGGGGCTTATCGATGCCCTGATTGAGCTGAAGGAAGATCGGCTTGAGGCCAACAGCACTGCCAAAGATGCCAAGGCCGCCACGACCGAACACCCCGCCGCCAAACCCAAGCGCGCACCTAAGCGCCGCAGCAAAAAGCGTCCCAAGCCCGGTCTGCTCGACGGCATCGATACCTCGGACTTCTCCGCTGACGAGCGCGAACTGGTCCGCCGTCGCGCCGCCATCAAAAAGTCCATGAAGGGCAACAAGCGCGCCAACACCAAGCCCGAGCTGCTCGTTCGCCAGCGCCTGCGCGCAGCGGGCCTTACGGGTTATCGCTTGGAATGGAAGGTTCCCGGCAAGCCCGACATTGCCTTTCCCGGGCGCAAAATCGCCATCTTCGTCAACGGCTGCTTTTGGCACCGCTGTCCTAAGTGCAATCCAAGCCAGCCCAAGCGCAACGTTGAGTTTTGGGAGGCAAAGTTCCGTCGCAACGTCGAGCGCGACCGAGCCGCCATCTCCGCGCTTACCCAAATGGGCTGGACACCCATAACCATCTGGGAATGCGAGCTCAAAAAAGACCGCATCGACGCCACGATGGAAAAGGTCATCGAGCAGGTGCGCGCCGCAGAGCCGCAGCGCTAGGAACGAGCCATCCACACGCCCCGCACAGGCGAGCCACATCCGCACCACAAACCTTAGAAAGTCCTTAAGCTCAAAACCTTTCAAGAGTGTTACTCGATACTTCTGACCTGCAGTTTCATCGTAACACCAAACCAGGTTAAGCCTTTCTTTAGCGCTTCTTTGCAGCAACCGCGGCATAATACTGCCAGCGCACGGGACCTAGCAGCACACCCCGTGCGCAATCTTTTGGTGGACATCGAGGAGGCCGCATAAGCATGCATTCTTCCAACGGCGCAGCACAGCAGCCATCCCTAAATCATGCAAACCTTTTCTCCTTCCCCCCGACACAGAGAAACGGCCTCCTCGACTCCCCCACCACAAAAGCCAAACGCTCAACCGACCAGAGCCACAACTTGCGAGCATCGTTCGAAAGGCTCCAAGCATACCTAGACAAAACCTTCCCCAACCAAGCCCGGGCATACTAACCCCTCATCAACAAAGAAGCCCTGACGCCCCGCCCCTTTCCGCCCAACGCCACAAGGGCGATCGAGCAGGGCCGTCCGGAAACGGAAAAGGGCCTATCTCTCAGAACATTCCGCAGGACGGAGGAAGCCCCGCAGCGCGTAGCGCGCAGCGGGGCTTCCGACATGTCCGAGGACGTTCTGAGAGATAGGCCCTTTGCCGTTTCCGGACGACCCGGTGGGATCAGAGTACCCTTGCTGTTACTCTGCTTTGCCCACAGAGTTGAGGTTGGTCATGCGGATCTTAACCAGCTCGGTGATCTCACGCATGCCCTCCTTGGCCGGCTTCTTGGGATCGAAGCAGGCAGGGTTCTCGGCCATGTAGGCCATGAAGCCCTTGGTGTAGGCCTGACGCAGCTCGGTAGCGTAGTTAACCTTGCAGATGCCGTTCTTCACGGCCTCGGCGACCTGCTCATCGGGCACACCGGAGGTGCCGTGCAAAACCAGCGGCACGTCGACGGCGTCGCGGATGGCCTTGACCACGGACTGCTCGATGTGCGGATCGCTCGTGTACACACCGTGGCTGGTGCCAACGCCAATAGCGAGGGAGGTGCAGCCGGTGCGCTCGACGAACTCCTTGGCCTCGGCCGGATCGGTGTAGGGGCTCTCGCCCTCAACCGCGGGACCGTCGTCCTCCTTGCCGCCAACCTTGCCGAGCTCGGCCTCGACGGGCACGCCCATGGCGCGGCCAGCGTCGGCGACGGACTTGGTCAGAGCGATGTTGTCCTCGAAGGACTCGTGCGAGCCGTCGATCATGACAGAGGTGTAGCCCGTGCGGAAAGCCTGCATGCAGCGGTCATAGCCATCGCCGTGATCGAGGTGCAGAGCGACGGGCACGGAAGCGCGCTCGGCGGCAGCCTTGACCATGCCGTAGAAGTAGTCCAGACCAGCGGTCTTGATGGTGCCCGGGGTGGTCTGCATGATGACGGGGGACTTGGTCTCCTCGGCAGCGGCCAGAACGGCCATAACAAACTCGAGGTTCTCGACGTTGAACGCGCCGACAGCGTAGTGGCCGGCCTGAGCGTCCTTGAGCATCTTTTCGGTGGTAACAAGTGCCATGAGCGTTTGCTCCTCTCCCTCGCCCGCATCTGGACATCGGGCGTAGTTGTTCACAAGGCGTTTTACCTTGCGTTTTACTGCGCTCATTGTATGAAATTCAGCAGCTTTGCACGTGCGAGATATTGAGCCCATGCAGGTCAATACAGTCGTTTTTGAAAAGTAAACGGAAGGAATTTAAGCCGAGTGGACATGTTCGATATTGAATTTTGAGCGTTCGGCGTCTTTCTTTTATAGAAAAGATAAGTAATCGAAAGGCGTTTTCTTACTCAAAAAGAAAATGAACGAAAATAGACTCAACACAATTCCTACAAATTTAGCCGAGAATGGAGCAGCTATGGCCCATGCGACAACCCGAGCCTTCGCCGATGAGCGTCGTGCCGCCATCATGGAGATGCTCGAGCATAACGCCTCGGTGCAGGTGGCAGAAATCGCGCAGACCTTTGGCGTGTCCTCCGTTACCGCCCGCGCCGACCTGGACGCGCTCGCCGAGTCCGGCAAGTTGCGCCGCACGCATGGTGGCGCCGTGTCTCTCCAGAAGCGACTGACCGTATCCACCCAGGATCGCCGCATCAACGTCAATGTCGCCGCCAAGCAGGCCATCGCGCAAAGCGCCATCGAGCTCGTCGGCAATGGCGACACGCTGCTCGTCGACTCGGGCACCACGGCGCTCGAGTTCGTCCGGCTCCTTGATCAGCGCGACGGCATCACCGTCATCACGGCCGACATTACCATCGCCGATTATATCGACGAGAGCATGCCCTCGGTCGATGTCGTCATGCTGGGTGGGGCACTGCGCAAAGGTCATCGCTATCTGTACGGTCCACTTACCATGCAGGCGCTCCAAATGGTCCACGCCGACCTTGCCGTCATGTGCCCCGGCGCTTTTGTCCCCCGCTGCGGCTTTACGACCGACTTTCCCCAAATGGCCGAGACCAAAACGGCCATGATCGCCGCAGCCCATCAAAGCGTCGCCCTCATGGACGCCAGCAAGGTTAACGGACGCGGCATGTACCGCTTTGCCGAGCTGGCAGATGTCGACACCATCGTGATGGACCGTGACCCCGATCATGCCGTTGCCACCTCAATCGCCGAGATCGTCGACGACGCCCGCCCAAATCTCCTCATCGCTGGCGCTTAAACAAAAACCACCACAAAGGTGCCTGTCCCCTTTGTGGTGGTTGAGCGTTAAAAGCGAAATATCGCTACTTGGAAAGCTCGTCGGCGAGGGCCTCGATCTGAGCGCGCGAGGCGTCGTTGAGCGACCCCAGCACAGTCACCTTGTTCTGCGCCAGGGTGATGTCCTTCATACCCTCGAGCTCCTTGGTCATAACCTTGGCAGCGGCAGGCGCCCAGGAACCGGCCTCGACGAGCGCAACCGTACGGTTCTGATAGGCGTGCTCGGCAAGCGTATGGATAAAGGTGCTCATGAACGGGAAGATCTCGCCCTGATAGGTGATGGAGGCGAGCACCAGGCGGTCGTAGCGGAACGCGTCCTCAACGGCCTCAGCCATATCATCGCGAGCCAGGTCAAAGACGGAAACCTTCTGGCCGCGGGCCTCGAGCGCAGATGCGAGCTCTTCAACGGCAGCCTTCAGATGCCCATACACACTCGCATAGGCAATCGTGATGCCCTCGTCCTCGGGCTGATAGCTCGACCAGGTGTTGTAGGTGTCGAGGTAATAGCCCAGGTTCTCGGTCAGCACGGGACCGTGAAGCGGGCAAATGATCTGGATGTCCAGATTGGCGGCCTTCTTGAGCACGGCCTGCACAAACTTGCCGAACTTGCCCACGATGCCAAAGTAGTAACGGCGCGCTTCGCAGGCCCAGCCCTCGGGATCCTCGATGTCGTTGGCGCCAAACTTGCCGAAACCGTCGGCACTAAAGAGCACCTTGTCGGTGGCCTCGTAGGAGAAGAGCACCTCGGGCCAGTGCACGTTGGGGGCACCGACAAAGGTTAGGCTGTGGCCGCCCAGGTCGAGCACGTCGCCATCTTTGACGACCATCTTGCGCTCGGAGAAGTCGGTGCCAAAGTAGTTGACCATCATGCGGAAAGCACCCATGCTAGCCACAATCTGCGCCTGGGGATAGCGCTCCATAAAGGCGGCGATACCGGCGGAATGATCGGGCTCCATGTGATGGACAACCAGGTAGTCGGGCGTACGGCCATCGAGCGCGGCCTCGAGGTTGCCGAGCCACTCGTCGACAAAGCCAGCGTCGACCGAATCGGCGACAGCAATTTTATCGCCCAAGATAACATAGCTGTTGTATGCCATGCCGTTCTCGGACACGTCGTACTGGCCCTCGAACAGGTCAATGTCGTGATCGTCGACGCCAATATAGCGGATATCCTTGGTGATCTCCATCAGGCAAAGCCTCCTAGATAGACAAAAGAACCCGTCTATCATAACACTCGCCTTTAGAGCCACAGCTATCTACCGGCATCCTTATCGATTGTTATTGAAATGCGATAAAGCGCCGTTTACCTGCACAAACTATGCGTGCGGAGCTGCCGTGGTATGTCGAATAATGAGCTGGCCGGGAATACGAATGGCAACGGTTTTGCCCGCCGTACCCGCCTCGGGAACCGCATGCTCGAATACCTCGCGCCCACGCTGATGCAAGTCGAATCGAACGGTCGTGAGCTCGTTATGTGCCACAAAGTCGTCGAGCGAGTCATCGACGCCCACCACGCTCACGTCCTCGGGCACGCGCAAGCCGCTATCGCGCAATGCAGCGATGGCGCCATTTGCCATCTGATCGTTTGCCGCATAGATTGCCGTCATGGTGCGATCGTGCTCGGCCAGGTACCTGCCGGCCTCGTAGCCGCTGTTGGCAGACCAGTCACCCTCGAGCGGCTCTACCGGCTCGATGCGTTTACGCTCGAGTGCATCTTGCCAACCGGCGCGACGAAATTGCTCGTCGACCGAGAACGACGGGCCGCCGATATAACGAATCTGCTCGTGTCCCAGCTCAAACAGGTGATCCATGAGCAACAGCGAGCAGCCGTAATGGTCGGAATCGACCGTGGTCACGCGCGGATGTGCGTACATGGTAACGATGACCGTGCCAATGCCCGGCAGTGGATCAAACGTCTCAAAATCGGGAGCCATGCGACTCATGCCGATAATGATGCCGTCCACGGGCAGCGCGGCCATACGACGCGTGGCCTCGGCAAGCGAAAACTCCTCGGTCTTGGACATCTCGACCAGCGTGATGGCGCAATTATGCTCGCGAGCAGCGCTGGCGATGCCGTCGATCATTGAGAGGTTGCCAAACTTGGTGACATCGTTGACGCACAGGCCGACCGAATGGTAGCGACCGTCGCGCAGCGAGCGACCGGCATAACTCGGACGAAAGCCGAGCTCTTGCATAGCGGCCTGCACACGCTGGCGCGTCTGCTCGTTAACGTTGGGCAAGCCGTTGGCAACGCGCGAAACCGTCTGCTGCGAAACACCGGCAGCGCGGGCAACGTCAGCCATGGATACCGGACGCGTACCTGTATCGTTGGACGGGCGCCTTACCACAGAATCACCTTCACCCTTGCGAAATCTGAATAGCGTGTATGCCGGCCCGGGCAGAAACACACCCCGCGCCGAGGCCCACTATCGTCGGACGCATGTTAACGTACTCTACTTTTTCTATCTGCATCTCTTCTGCTTTATAAGTCCATACGGCAGTACCGTTCACGGCTGAATTTCTACCGATTACCAGATTCTCAAAAAGTGACAAGCGATGTGTTATGGGTACGTTAACATAGCCCGTAACGTGCGGTATCGTGAACACTTGGTTCATGCCGCTTTAAGTTGTTAACGTACTCATAACGACGCAAAACCCACCCGGGCGCGCCAAGGAAAGGACTCCCATGACCACCCCCGACGAAAAGACATTCGCCACGCTCACCAAGCTGTTCGAGGAGGAGTTTGGCCCCATCGGCGACCGCCAGGTGCTCTACGTGCACGCGCCCGGCCGCTCCGAGATCAGCGGCAACCACACTGACCACGAGGGTGGCCACGTTATCGCCGGCTCGCTCGATGTCGCCGTCGACGGCATCGCCGTGGCAACCGATTCCAACAAGGTTCGCGTAGCCGACGAGGGCTATCCCACGTTTGAAATCGCGCTCGACACGCTAGACGTTCAGGAGTCCGAGAAGGGCACGTCCGCGAGCCTCGTCCGCGGCATGGCCCACGAAATCGCTGCTCTGGGCGTTGAGCCCCAGGGCTTCGACTTTGCCTTCACCTGCTCCGTCCCCTCGGGCGGCGGTCTTTCGAGCTCCGCTGCTGTCGAGGCGGCATACGGTCGCGCCATGGAGACGCTCTGGGACGCACCCGCCATCGAGCCCGTCGCGCTCGCCCAGATGAGCCAGCGCACCGAGAACAACTATTACGGCAAGCCCTGCGGTCTGATGGACCAGGCCGCCGTTTGCTTGGGCGGCCTCGCCTACATGGACTTTGAGGATCAGGCTCAGCCTAAAACCCAGAAGCTCGAGCTCAACTTTGAGGATCACGGTTATGCGCTCGTGCTCGTTAAGGTCGGTGCCGACCACGTGGCCGCCACCGACGACTACGCCGCCGTTCCGCGCGAGATGCAGGACGTCGCTGCCGAGTTTGGCAAGGCACGCCTGTGCGAGGTAAACGTGGCGGACTTTGACGCCAAGCTCCCCGAGCTGCGCGCCAAGCTGGGCGACCGCGCCTGCCTGCGCGCCGTTCACTACTGGTACGAAAACGGCCTGGTCGATAAGCGCTGGGCTGCCCTGAACGCCGGCGACATCGATCAGTTCCTGGTCCTGACGCGCGAGTCCGGCGCCAGCTCTGCCATGTACTTACAGAATGTCGTTGCCAAGCTGGGCTCCGAGCAGCCCTCGATGTATGCCCTGGCACTGGCCGAGCACGTGCTCGACGGCCGTGGCGCCGTCCGTATCCACGGTGGCGGCTTTGGTGGCACCATCCAGGCCTTCGTGCCGCTCGACCTGGTCGACACCTTTATCACCAAGATGAACGGCTGGCTGGGCGAGGGCTCTGCCCGCCACTACGCAATTTCTGACAAGGGGGCTTACGCGGCATGGCTGTAATGACTGACGTGCGCGAGGCCGCGCAGAACCTGATCGAGTACGCTATCCACCGATCGATGATCGGCCAGGACGATCGCATCTGGGCGTATAACACCATTCTCGAGTGCATCGGTGCTACGGGCCCGGCGCTCGACATGGCCTGGGCGCTCCAGGTCGAAAAACTCTCGCTCTTGCACCCCGACACCCTGCCCAACTTTGACCTTGAAGGCACACTTGCCGCGCTTGCCGAGGCGGCTGTTGCCAACGGCGCCGCCGAGGACACGGCATCGGGCCGCGACCGCATCGCCATGCGCATCATGGGCGCGCTCATGCCAAGGCCTTCGGTTGTAAACGAGGAGTTCAACGGACGCATGGGCGTCAACGAGCCCCGCGCCGCGACCGACTGGTTCTATGGTCTGTGCTGTGATGCCGGCTACGTGCGCCGCGCCGCCATCGCGCGCAATATCAAATGGAGCACCCCCACCAACTGGGGCGACCTCGAGATCACTATCAACCTGTCGAAGCCCGAGAAGGACCCGCGCGATATTGCCACGGCCGGTGCCGCCAAAAACACGGGCGAGAAGTATCCCGCCTGTCAGCTGTGCATCGAAAACGAGGGCTACCCTGGACGCTCCGCTGCAGCCGACGGCGGCGCCCACCCCGCCCGCCAGAATCTGCGCGTTATCCCCATCCAGCTCAACGGCGAGCGCTGGGGCTTCCAGTACAGCCCGTACGCGTACTTTAACGAGCACTGCATTGCCATGAGCTCCGAGCATCGTCCGATGCACGTCGACCGCAAGGGGCTGACCTGCCTGCTCGACTTTGTCGACCTGTTCCCGCACTACTTTATTGGCTCCAACGCCGACCTGCCCATCGTGGGCGGCTCGATTCTGTCGCACGACCACTTCCAGGGCGGCGCGCACGAGTTCCCCATGATGCATGCCACCGAAGTCTCGCATTTTAACGTGCCCGGCTTTGACCAGGTCAGCGGTACCGTGTTGCAGTGGCCGCTCTCGGTACTGCGACTGCGCTCGCACGACCGCGCCCAGCTGCTCGACGCCGCCGAGAAGATTATCCTTGCCTGGCGCGAGTGGACCGATGAGTCGGTTGGCGTCATCGCGCACACAGCCGACGGCGTAGCGCACAACACCGTGACGCCCGTCATCCGCCGCGTCGACTCCCGCGGCAACGCCGGCGGCGAGATCTACGAGGCCTACCTAACGCTTCGCTGCAACATCACGACCGGCGATCATCCGCTGGGCGTATTCCACCCGCATGCCGAGTATCACCATATTAAAAAGGAGAACATCGGTCTGATCGAGGTCATGGGCCTGGCGATTTTGCCGCCGCGCTTGGTTCCCGAGCTCGGCGTTGTCCGCGAGCACCTGCTGGCGGCTAAAGCCGATACCAGCTACGACCTTGCCGGCGCGCTCGAGGGCGACGACCTTTGCCGCAGCCACGCCGCATGGGCCGAGGACGTCTTTGCCCGCCGCGCCGATGAGCTTACGGCGGATAACGCCATCGATATCCTGCACGAGGAGGTCGGCATGGTGTTTGGCCACGTGCTCGACAACGCCGGCGTCTTTAAGTGGGACGAAGCCGGCCGCGCCGCCCAACAGCGCTTTATCGACTCGCTGTAATGATCCCTTGGGGACGGAGGAAAACGGATCATTTCGTCTTCAAGACAACGGCGCCCGCCGGCAACATCGCCGGCGGGCGCCGTTTTTTGAGTGTAGTCATTGGGGATGTTCTTAAACGACTGGTCATTAAAGAACGTCCCCGACGACTAATGACTCGAGCGTGGAAAATCTCCCACTTTGAGCTCGTATGGGCACCAAAAGCGGGAGATTATCCACGCTCATTCTATTAGGAGTCGCAACCGCTACAACTCTACGACCTCAACGCCGTTGTAAATCTCGTCCCAGCGGTCCATGACCAGGTGGCCGGTCTTGGGATCCATGGCGTTGAGCTTGCCGCAGGTATTGGCGGTCTTGAGCACCGTGACGTCGTCGGCACCAGCAGCAATTGCATGCGCAAAGCCGGCGATGGTCGAGTCGCCGGAACCCGTCGCGTTCACAGCCGCAATCGCGGGCGTCTTGGCGCGGAACGCGCGGCCCTCGTGGAAGCCCACCGAACCGGCAGCGCCCATCGAAACGACGACCCAGGGAATACCGGCAAAGCGGCCATCGGCGGCAAGCGCCTCGCGCAGGGCATCGACATCATCGGTCGTAAAGGACGTACCCAGCAGGCCGTTAATCTCGGTCAGGTTGGGCTTTACGAGCTCAGGCTTAGCGTCGGACTCCAGCGCGGCCTCCAGCGATGCGCCCGAGGTGTCGAGCAGCACCTTGGCGCCCGCCTCTTCGGCGATCTTGACGAGCTCGGCATAGTAGCCGGCATCGACGCCACGCGGCAGCGAGCCCGAAAGCGTCACAACGTCAGCCTTCGCTGCAAGCTCGGCGAACTTGGCCGTAAAGGCCTCGAGCTCGGCTGGGACGATCTGTGGGCCGCTCTCCAGCAGCTCGGTCTGATTACCCTCGTGCAGAATATTCAGGCAAATGCGCGTCTCACCGGCGATGGGCACAAAGTCATTCTTGACGCCATCGGCATCCATGAGCTCGGCCATATAGGCACCCATGTGACCGCCAAGCAGGCCGGTCGCAAGCACATCGTCGCCCAACTGCAGCAGCACACGACTCACGTTGAGACCCTTGCCACCAGCGGTCTTTTCGGGCGTCACGCGGTTAACATCGTCGATGACCAGCTTGTCGAGCTGATAGCGCGTATCAATCGACGGGTTCATGGTAACGGTCAGAATCATATTGAACTCCTGTTTCCGGGGCACGACACGCGCGGCCCCAAGCATACGATAGCTCGTTAAAGGATCTCGATCTCAAAGCCGCGGGTAACGGTCTCCCCCGGCTTGGCCACCAGGCAGCCGCGCTTGTGCTCCAGAATATCGTCCTCGTCGGAGCAGGTGGACAGGCCGCCCCACGGTTCCACGGCCACAAAGTCACCCTCGGGCTTGCTCCACACAATCAGGTACGGCATATCGGGAAACGTCAGGCGCACGCCCTTGTCCTCGGTCTTCTTGGTCAGCGTAACCACGCGGCTCTCGAGCACGTCAAAGATGGTCTCCGCGAAGTCAAAGAGTTCGTGGGTCAGCGGCAGGTCATGGCCAACCATCGGGTTCTTGCTGCGATGCTCAACATCAATCAGGCCCGTCGAGGGAACGGCAGTACAGAGCTCGGCGGCCTCGCGCTGCTCAAAACGGAGCTCATAGTCGTCATAGGACTCGCCCTCGTCAAGCGGGCACTTAAAGCCAGGGTGACCGCCCACAAAGAACGGCATGTCCTCGGTGCCCTCATTGGTCACCTCGTACGACACGGCCACCTTTTCCGCATCGATCGTGTAACGAGCAACGATCTTAAACGGATACGGGTACTGCTCGAGCAACTCGGCATGGTCGGCAGAGCTTAGGCTCAGCGCGACCATGTTGTCGCCCTGCTCCTCGAGCTTCCACTCCTGTTTGCGAGCA
>CABQKL010000050.1 GCA_902464645.1 uncultured Collinsella sp. | reverse complement strand
GTCATGGACTACCGCAAATCAGCCCAAGAGGTGCTCGACAACATCGGTGGCGCCGACAACGTCGTCTCTGCCGCGCATTGCGCCACGCGTTTGCGCCTGGTGATTGCCGATAACGCCAAGGTTGACAAGGAGGCCCTCGAGAATATCGACGGCGCTAAGGGCGTCTTTGAGGCCCAGGGCCAGCTCCAGATTATCTTTGGCACTGGCACCGTCAATAAGGTCTACGACGAGTTCATCGCGCTCAGCGGCGTCGAGGCTGCCACCAAGGCCGAGGTCAAGGAGGCCGCGGCGCAGAAGCAGAACATCTTTATGCGCGCCATTAAGGTACTCGGCGACGTCTTTGTCCCCATCATCCCCGCCATCGTGGCTTCGGGCCTGCTGCTGGGCATTATGAGTGCCCTCAACTTTATGGCCTCCAACGGCTTTATCGCGCTCGACACCAATAACTTTATCTACAAGATTGCCGACCTGGTCTCGGGCACGTCCTTTGGCATTCTGCAGATCCTGATCGGCTACTCCGCCGCTAAGGCCTTTGGCGCCAACCCGTACCTGGGTGCCGTCGTCGGCGGTGCGTTTATCAACTCCTCGCTGCAGAGCGCCTACACGGTTGCCTCCGAGGGCGTTCAGACCATGGTCACCGTCATCCCCGGCGTGTACAGCTTTGAGTGGGTCGGCTATCAGGGCCACGTGATCCCCATCGTTATCGCCTGCGCCATTCTGGCCTTCCTCGAGAAGCGCCTGCACAAGGTCGTTCCCGAGATGTTCGACCTCTTTGTGACCCCGCTCGTCTCGGTGTTCGTGACCGTGCTCGTGACGCTCGTTGCCGTCGGCCCCATCTTCGTGTGGGCCGAGAACGCCATCCTCGGTCTGATCCAGGCCCTGCTGACCCTGCCCTTCGGCATCGGTTCCTTTATCGTCGGCCTGTTCTATGCCCCCACGGTCGTTACCGGTATCCACCAGATGTACACCGCCATCGACCTGGGCCAGCTCGCCCAGTACGGCGTGACCTATTGGCTGCCCATCGCCAGTGCCGCCAACATCGCCCAGGGTGGCGCCGCGCTCGCCGTTGCCTTTAAGACCCGCGATGCCAAGATCAAGGGTCTGGCGCTTCCTTCGGCCCTGTCCGCCTTCATGGGCATTACCGAGCCTGCTATCTTTGGTGTGAACCTGCGTTTCTTTAAGCCCTTCATCGCCGGTTGCATCGGCGGTGGCTGCGGCGCCCTGGTCTGCGCGCTCACTTCGCTGGCTGCCTCCGGTACGGGCGTTACCGGTATCTTCGGTATCCTGCTGTGCCTGGCCCAGCCCGTGCAGTACGCGATCATGTTTGCGGTCGCCGCGCTTGTTTCCTTTGCCGTCTCATTTGTCCTGTACAAGGACGAGCCCAAGGCTTCCGAGCAGGCCTAAGAGCTTTTGATTGAGGGGATGCCCGCGGGTTGTATGCTCGCGGGCGTTTCCCGTATCTGGTGTCGATCTCTGGCGCCTTGTAACTTTCGATCCGTTAGGACTTTGATATGTCTAATGCACTTGGTCGCGATCTTGCAAAGCTGGTTGCCGCTGTTGACGCTGCCGCCTCTGAGTGCGGTCATGGCACGTATGGCCAGCACTTCCATATTATGCCGCCGGCGGGCTGGCTCAACGACCCCAACGGTCTTTGCCAAGCGGGCGGCGTGTTCCATGCTTATTTTCAATATGCGCCGTTTGATGTCGAGGGTGGCGTTAAGACCTGGGGCCATGCGACGAGTCGCGATCTTATGACGTGGGACTACGTTGGCGCCCCGCTGCTGCCCGATGAGCCGTTCGATTGCCACGGTGTGTATTCGGGCTCCGCGCTTGCCGAAGACGGTCGCATTCGCGTGCTTTATACGGGGAACGTTAAGCTTTCCGATGCGGACGGGACGTACGACTACGTCAATACCGGCCGCCGCGCCGATACTGTTTATGTCGAGAGCGTCGATGGCCTTGCCGGTCGGGAGTTCAGCCAAAAGCGTGTGGTGCTGGCTTCCGAGGATTATCCCGAGGATTTGACCTGTCACGTGCGCGACCCCAAGGTGTGGCGTGACGCGGACGGGCGTTATCACATGGTGCTGGGCGCGCGTCGTCGCGTGGATGGTCCGCATGTCGATAGTCGATTTTGCGCTATGCACGGCGAGGGTGCCGGGCGCGATGTGGGCGAGATCTTGGTGTATGGCTCGGCCGACATGTTGAGCTGGGAGCTCGAGAGCCGTGTGTCTACGCCCGAGCGTTTTGGCTTCATGTGGGAGTGCCCAGGTTATATTGAGCTCGATGCGAATGGCGATACCGCTGCATTTTTGTCGTTCTCGCCCCAGGGCCTTGAGGGCGGTCGTTGGGACCGCGGCAATGTGTATGCCGCTGGCTACATGCCTGTATCGGGCGACATTACGGGTGGTGACGGTGCCTATGAGCTGGGCGAGTTCCGCCTGTGGGACGCCGGTTTTGACTTCTATGCGCCGCAGGAGTTTACGTCCGAGGACGGTCGCCACATTTTGATCGGCTGGATGGGCATGCCCGATGAGCCGACCTATGGCAACGATCCCACTGTGGTGTGCGGCTGGCAGCACTGCATGACGGTGCCGCGTGAGCTTACAGCCGGTGACGGCGGCGTAGTGCTGCAGCAGCCGGCGCGCGAGATCGAGCGCCATTATGCCTCGGTGCGTGTGGGGGAGGGCTCGTTGGAGGTTGCCGGCGATACCTGCTTTGACGTTGTTGTTGACGGTGTCGATGGCGCGTTCACCGCAACCGTTGATGGCGAGCTGAAACTGGCGTTTATGCCCGCTGAGGGCGAACTGTCCGCGCGCTTTGAGATGCGATTTACCGATGAAGGTCGCGCTTCTGCCGGCTGCGGTCGTACCGTGCGCTGGGAGCCCGTCGACGAGGTTCGTAACGTGCGCATTGTCGGCGATGTCTCGTCGGTCGAGGTGTTTGTGAATGATGGCGCGCTCGTGTTTTCGACGCGCATCTATCCGGAGGTCTATGGCGTGTCCGTTGACGCTCCGGGTGCGAGCGTGACCTGCCACGTACTCAATATCTAGGCGATTGGTCGTCTATCGGCGCTATACTGCAGCCGTTGCCCACGATGCGGGGAACACCCGCATCGTGGGTTTTTGTTTATGTAGGGAGGTTGCCGCGTGAACGTGCAACAGCTAGAAGAGGCCTGGGCTGCAAGGGCCGGCGCGCGTGAAGCGCGGTTGCTCGCGGCCTCGCATGTGCCAGCAGCGTTGTCGCTATTGGGAATTGTGCGCTCCGGTGACCGCCTGGTGGCCTTTGCGGACGACTTTGCCGATGCGTTTGCGAGCGGCTTTGATTGCTGCGATGTCGCGCTGGTGGGTTCGCCGTCCGTCGAGGCGTTTGCCGCCGCGTCCGAGGGCTTTGATACTTCGTTTGATGCCGAGGGGCCGCATCTGTGGTGGTTCGTCAACTCCATTGGCGGGTTTGGTCTGCGTGTGCCTGACCTTCGCGCTCTGGGGCGCGCGGCTCGTGAGGCTCACGCGCTGCTGGTTGTGGACAACACCGTGGCGTCGGCTTTTGGCTGCGATCCGCTGCGGCTGGGTGCTACGCTGTCGCTCGAGGCACTCGACCGCGCGTGTGCTGGTAAGGCACCGCGCAAGTTGGTCGCCGCTTCGGTCGCGCGCTCGCAGCTCAAGCGCCATCGTGTGGATGCTGCTGCCGAGTGTGCGCATGCGTTGTTTGCAGGCTGCGGTGCTTTGGCACTCGACCTTTCTGCCGAGGAGGCCGATGTGCTGGAGCGGGGGCTTTCCTCGCTCGATACCCGCATGCAGGCGCATTTCGACCGCGCCCGTGCGCTGGCCGAGTATCTGGCCGCCAACGAGATGGTGCGCAATGTGCGCTATCCCGGGCTGAACTCGCATCCTGACCATGCTGTTGCAACGGGAATCCTCGAGCATGGTTTTGGCCCGGCAGTTGAGTTTGACCTTATCGAGCTTAGCGCAGGAGAGCTGTTCGACGCTTTGCCGGGGGAGTTTCGCACATCGCCTGCCGGCGGCGCAACGACGCGTCTTTCGGCCCCACGCGGCAAGCAGGGGAGCACCATCCGCCTCTTCGCCGGCACCGACAACCCACTGGTTGTAGCGTCAACCCTAGACAACGCCCTCCGCAAGTAGCTAATTCATCCTCAACTCCATAAGTTGCGGTGAAATAGGGATTGATTTACGGCTTTATCGGCATAAACAGTCCCTATTTCACCGCAACTTATGAGAAGGGGTTGTGCAGCTAAAAAAGCCCCGTCCCAAATTAGCTACTATTTGATGCTGGCGATGAGGTCGTTGGCTTTGGTGGCGATGACGTTGTTGATGTCGGCCTGCAGCTCCTCGTAGGCCGCTATGGCTCGCTCGCCGGCGGGGGTGAGCGTGGATCCGCGGGCGCCGTCGCGCTCGATGAGCTTGCAGCCCAGTTGGCCTTCGGCCTCGTTTACGATGCGCCAGGCCTTGGAATATGCCATGCCCATGCTTTTGGCGGCACGGTTGAGTGAGTGCTCGCGGGCGATACCTTGCAGCAGCAAGACGCAGCCGTGGCCGAAGACGCCCGGCAGATCCTTGTCGCACGCTTGAATGACCAGCTTTGCCGTCGTCTTGTACTTCATACGCTCCACGTCTCCCCGCTAAAGTGTTTGCTGGGCAAACGCAATGCCAGCGTCAAACCCTCGTGTGCTCTTCTTAAATCATGCATTGTAGCAGTCAAAGTGCGTTAAGATACTTCCCCAGTATTGGGCGCCCAAGGTTGGGCTGGGTCCTACGAGGCCTGCAGCCGACCGGTCGCATGGAAAAAGGAGAAACATGGCTACGTTCTTTCCCGGTGAGTCCCACACGTTTTCGGAGTATCTGCTGGTCCCTGGCTACTCGTCCTCGCAGTGCATCCCCAACAACGTCTCTCTTAAGACGCCGCTAACCCGCTTTAAGCGCGGTGAGAAGCCGGCAATCACCCTGAACATCCCCATGGTTTCCGCCATCATGCAGTCCGTCTCGGGCGTCGACATGGGTGTCGCGCTCGCTACCGAGGGTGGCCTGTCCTTCATTTACGGTTCCCAGAGCGCCGAGTCCGAGGCCGCTATGGTCAAGGCCGTCAAGGATCACAAGGCTGGCTTCGTTCAGTCCGATTCCACGCTGACCCCCGACATGACCATGGAGCAGGTCATCGAGCTCAAGGAGAAGACCGGTCATTCCACCATGCCGGTTACCGACGACGGCACTCCCAAGGGTAAGCTCCTGGGCATCGTCACCAGCCGTGACTATCGCCCCAGCCGCGATGACCACCAGACGAAGGTCTCCGAGTTCATGACCCCGCGTGAGCAGCTCATCGTAGGCGACAAGAACATCAGCCTCAAGGTTGCCAACGACGTCATCTGGGACAACAAGCTCAACGCTCTGCCCATCGTCGACGACAACGATCACCTCATGGGCATCGTCTTCCGCAAGGACTACGACAGCCACAAGACCAACCCCAACGAGCTGCTCGACGGCGACAAGCGCTACATGGTCGGCGCCGGTATCAACACCCGCGACTATGCCGAGCGCGTGCCGCTGCTCATCGAGGCCGGCGCCGATGTCCTGTGCATCGACTCCTCCGAGGGCTTCAGCGAGTGGCAGAAGCGCACCATCGAGTGGATTCGCGCCAACTACGGTGAGGACGTCAAGGTCGGTGCCGGTAACGTCGTCGACGCCGAGGGCTTCCGCTTCCTGGCAGACTGCGGCGCTGACTTCATCAAGGTCGGTATCGGCGGCGGTTCCATCTGCATCACCCGTGAGACCAAGGGTATCGGTCGTGGCCAGGCTACCGCGCTGATCGACGTCTGTCGCGCTCGCGACGAGTACTACGAGGAGACCGGCGTCTACGTGCCCGTGTGCTCCGACGGCGGCATCGTCTACGACTACCACATGACGCTCGCCCTTGCCATGGGCGCCGACTTTATGATGCTAGGCCGCTACTTCGCCCGCTTCGACGAGAGCCCGACCGAGCGCGTCAACGTCAATGGCCAGTACATGAAGGAGTACTGGGGCGAGGGTTCTGCGCGTGCCCGCAACTGGCAACGCTACGACCTGGGTGGCGCCGCGAAGCTCAGCTTCGTCGAGGGTGTCGACTCCTACGTTCCCTACGCCGGCTCCCTTAAGGACGGCGTGGGCGGCACGCTTTACAAGGTCAAGTCCACGATGTGCAACTGCGGTGCCCTCTCGATCCCCGAGCTCCAAGAAAAGGCACGCCTAACGCTGGTCAGTTCCACCTCCATCGTCGAAGGCGGCGCCCACGACGTTGTCGTGAAGGATTCTCAGCAGAGCGTTTCCTATCGATAAGCGGCTTTCCCAAGCACCGCACCTTGCCGTTCAAACCGTCGCTCGCGTACCAAAGTACGCGTCGCTCCTCTTTCACGGCAATCTGCGGCACTTGGAAAACCCGACCATATTTGGGCGGGTAACAATTAGCGGTTGATTCACAACCACGTTATTTAGATAAAGCGAGATGCCTGCAAGTTGCAGGCATCTCGCTTGTCGTATTTGCTATCATCAGTCAAGTTAACCTTAGGGTCGGGCGGCTTGGCTTTGTTCGCTACAAGTTCCGCACGCAAAGAAGAGCACTTAATGTGCTCTTCGTCTTTCGCAGGACTGTCCGCAGTAGCGAATAAAGCCAAGCCGCCCGACCCCAGCTAAGATTAAAGGAGCTGATATGTGCGATTGCACAGATCATAAGGACGAGATCCCTGCCTACGACGCGCAGGCCATTGAGTCCAAGTGGATGAAGGCCTGGGAGGACTCCAACCTCTTTGCCGTCGACACCGACGACAGCAAGCCCAAGAAGTATGTGCTCGAGATGTTCCCGTATCCGTCGGGCGACCTGCACATGGGCCACGCGCGCAACTATACCATCGGCGATGCCATGGCCCGTCAGGCCCGCATGCGCGGCTACGACGTGCTGCACCCTATCGGCTTTGACGCCTTTGGCCTGCCTGCCGAGAACGCCGCCATCAAGCACAATACGCAGGCTGCCGCTTGGACGTACAAGAACATGGACCAGGCGCTCGCCACGATGAAGCGCATGGGCTTCTCCTACGATCTGGATCGCATGGTCAAGACCTGCAGCCCCGACTACTACCGCTGGGGTCAGTGGATCTTTGAGAAGCTGTGGGAAAAGGGCCTGGTCTATCGCAAGAAGAACCCGGTCAACTGGTGTCCTAACTGCAAGACCGTTCTGGCCAACGAGCAGGTCACCGAGGGCAAGTGCTGGCGCTGCGGCACCGAGCCCGAGAAGCGCGACCTTGAGCAGTGGTACTTCAAGATCACCGAGTACTCCCAGGAGCTGCTCGACGACCTGGAGAAGCTCCCCGGCTGGCCCGAGCGCGTCAAGCAGATGCAGGCCAACTGGATCGGCCGCTCCGAGGGCGCCGAGGTCGACTTTACCCTGTGCGACCAGGATGGCGAGCCCATCGAGGGCGACGAGGGCAAGATCACCGTCTTCACCACGCGTGCCGATACCCTGTTTGGCGTGTCCTTCTTTGTCCTGGCTCCCGAGTACGCCCGTCTACACGAGCTCGTCGAGGGCACGGAGTACGAGGAGGCCGTCACCAAGATCGTCGAGGACTCCAAGCATATCTCTGCCGTCGAGCGTGCCCAGGGCACCCTCGAGAAGCACGGTGCCTTTACCGGCCGCTACGTGGTGAATCCCGTCAACGGCGAGAAGGTCCCCGTGTGGGTTGCCGACTATGTCGTGGCCGACTACGGTACCGGCGCCGTCATGGCCGTTCCCTGCGGCGACCAGCGCGACTTTGAGTTTGCCCGCAAGTACGACCTGCCGATCGTGCCGATTATTCTGGACGACGACGACCGTGCTGCCGTCGAGGCCAGCGGTGAGACCATCGATACCTTCCATGCCGAGACCGTCGACTGGGATTGCGCTCACGCTGCCGAGGGCACGCTCGTCCAGTCCGGCAAGTACACCGGCATGCGCGGCGGCAAGCACTCCGAGGGCGAGGCTGCCATCGTGGCTGACCTCGAGGCCATGGGCTGCGGCCGTCGTAAGGTCGAGTTCCGCCTGCGTGACTGGCTCATCAGCCGTCAGCGCTATTGGGGCAACCCCATCCCGGCCATCCACTGCGAGCACTGCGGCATCGTACCCGTGCCCGAGGATCAGCTGCCTGTGACGCTGCCCGAGAACCTGGACTTGGGCGCCGGCGAGACCCTCGCCGAGTGCAAGGATTTCTACGAGACCACCTGCCCGGTCTGCGGTCGCCCGGCCAAGCGCGAGACCGATACCATGGACACCTTCACCTGCTCCAGCTGGTATTACCTGCGCTATACCGACCCGCACAACACCGAGCTGCCTTTCTCCCGCGAGGCGGCAGACCGTTGGATGCCCGTCGATAACTACATCGGTGGCATTGAGCACGCCATTCTGCACCTGCTCTACAGCCGCTTCTTTACCAAGGCGCTGCGCGACCTGGGCCTGCTGAGCGTGGATGAGCCCTTCACCAACCTGCTGTGCCAGGGTATGGTCAAGGACGAGAACGGCGACACCATGTCCAAGTCCAAGGGCAACGTCGTGCCCCCGAGCTCGGTTATCGAGCCCTACGGCGCCGACACCATGCGTCTGGCGATCCTGTTTATCGCCCCGCCCGAGAAGGACTTCGACTGGGATCCCAAGGCCGTCGAGGGCGCCAACCGCTTTATCAAGCGCGCCTGGCGTATCGTGTGGCAGCTCGTCCAGTCGGGTGACGGCAACGTTGCCTTCGACAAGTCCGTGCTCGACGAGACCGCGATGAAGCTCTATCGCGAGCGTCACCGCACCATCGCCAAGTGCACCGAGGACTTCGATCGCGGCCAGTTCAACACCGCGATTTCGGCAGTCATGGAGCTCGTCAACGCGGCGAGCGCCTACCTCAACGCTACCGAGGGTGCTGACCGCGACAAGGCCCTGTGCTACGGCGTGGCCAAGGACATCGTGAGCGTCCTGGCGCCCATCTGCCCGTTCTGGGCCGACGAGCTGTGGCACGAGGCACTCGGCTGCGAGGGCAACGCCTACACCGCCGCCTGGCCCGAGTTCGACCTGGCCGAGTCCATTGAGGACACGGTGCAGATCGTCGTCCAGGTGCTCGGCAAGGTCCGCGGCCGCATCGATGTGGCCCGCGATGCCTCCAATGAGGAGATGCAGGCTGCCGCCGAGGCCGCCGTCGCCAAGTGGCTTGAGGGCAAGACGGTCGTCAAGGCTATCTGCGTGCCCGGCAAACTGGTCAACCTGGTGGTCAAGTAAGCACTGCGAGCATAACTGACGCATAAAAGACGAGGGGCGATCCGGTTGGGTCGTCCCTCGTTTTGCATGTGCCCGCCTAGATGCCTGCCGTCAATTGTCCTATTCTTGTGGAGAAGCTGTGGGCGCGCTGACCTGCGAATTTCCATTGCGCTTGCACGTTTTCGCAGGTATTGGTATAGTTAGCTTGCAAATGAAGTTGTAATTGAAAGAAGTGGGGTTTCGGCCCCGCTTCTTTTTTGTATGGATGGAGGTGCCGCAATGGTCAAGACCAAGACCGAGCAGGCGATCATCGACGCGCTCGAGGCCGTCGCTCCCCAGCACGATGTCGACATTGTCGACGTTGAGCTCGTGGGCGCCACCAAGGCCCCCTGCGTGCGTGTGCGTATCGAGGGTGCCGAGGGTCAGAGCCTGTCGCTCAACGACGTCACGGCCAATACCAAGTGGGTCGGCGACGTGATCGAGGAGCTCGACCCCATTTCTTCGAGCTACACGCTCGAGGTTTCGAGCCCGGGTATGGCGCGCCCGCTGCGCCGCCCGCGCGACTTTGCCCGTTTTGTGGGCGAGGACTGCGAGCTCACCTCCACCGCCACCGAGGGCCGTCGCAAGTACTCCGGCAAGATTGCCGCCGCGACCGAGACGAACGTGACCCTCGAGCTTGAGGACGGCGAGTCCGTCACCCTCGATTTCTCTGATGTTAAAAAGTGCAAGTTGAAGCCCACCTATGACTTCAAGCCCGCGAAGGAAGGAAAGTAAGATGGCAGCATCCGACATGATGTCCGCCCTGATGGAGCTTTGCCAGGAGAGGCACATCGACCAGCTCTACCTGATCGATCGCCTGGAGCAGTCGCTCGCCAAGAGCTATGCCGAGATCCTGCATCTTGAGTGGGGCGCCAAGGTGACCATCGACCGCACCACCGGCAAGATTTACGTTTACCGTCTGGAGCCGATTGACGATTCCATGGACGAGGAGGGCAACTTCACCGAGTTCGAGGAGATCGACGTCACCCCCAAGAACACGAGCCGCATCGCCGCTCAGCACGCCAAGGCCGAGATCAACGCCATCGTGCGCAACTCCGCCCGCGAGCAGATCTACGAGGAGTTCTCCGGACGTATCGGTGACCTCATCAGCGGTACCGTGCTGCAGTCCACGCCCGACTTCACGATCGTCAAGATCCGCGATGGCGTCGAAGCCGAGCTGCCGCATTTTGACCAGCGCCGTTACGAGAACGAGCGCAACGAGCGTCCGATGGGCGAGCGCTACCTGCACAACCAGCACATCAAGGCCGTGATCATCGACGTCCGCGATCCCAACTCCAACCTGCAGCCGGTTCGCGGCGAGCACAGCCGTCCGCCGATCGTCATCTCCCGCACCCACCCCGAGCTCATGCGTCGTCTGTTTGAGCAGGAGGTGCCCGAGATCTATGAGGGCACCGTCCAGATTAAGTCGATCGCCCGCGAGCCCGGCCAGCGCTCCAAGGTCGCCGTCCACTCGCTCGACGATCGACTGGATCCCGTGGGCGCCTGCGTCGGCCCCAAGGGCAGCCGTGTTCGCGCCGTCGTAGGCGAGCTCCGCGGCGAGCGCGTCGACGTCATCCTGTGGGATGCCGATCCGGCCGTCTACGTCGCCAACGCCCTGTCGCCCGCCAAGGTCACCCGTGTCCTCATCGACGAGGAGAAGGCCTATGCCGGCGTCATTGTGCCCGACGACCAGCTTTCGCTCGCCATCGGCAAGGAGGGCCAGAACGCCCGCCTCGCCGCTCGCCTGACCGGCTGGCACATCGACATTAAGTCTGAGACCCTTGCTGCCGACATCCTCAAGAACGTCCCCGTTCACGAGGAGCCCGCCGCCGACCTGATCGGTGACGAGGAGGACGACGACGTCCGTCGCTGCGAGTACGTGTCCGAGGACGGCATCCAGTGCCGTAACCAGGCCCGTCCCGGCTCCCGTTTCTGCGGTGTTCACGACACCGACGCCTTCGATGATGCGGAGGACCTGATCTAGCGCGCGGTCGCGCCGGGTGGGTCCTGGCGCGTCTCTCACGCTCGTTCAGTCTCTAGGCACCCAAGGTGCCAGAAAGGGTAGGTGAAGTCATATGGCAAAAGTCCGTGTGTCCACCCTGGCCAAAGAGTTCGGCATGACCTCCAAGGAACTGATGGGTCATCTCGCCGATATGAAGATTCCCGCTAAGTCCGCTTCCTCCACCTTGGAGGACGCCTATGTCGCTATGGTCCGCAAGCAGCTCGCCTCGGTGATCGAAGCCCGCGCTCAGGAAGTCGAGGCCGCTAAGCAGGCCGAGGAGCAGGCAGCTGCTGCCGAGGAGGCCGCTCGCGCCGCCGAGGCCGAGCGCGAGCGCATCGCCGCCGAGAAGGCCCGCGAGGAGGAGCGCCGCCAGTTTGCCGCAGCCCAGGCTGCCGAGGAGGCTGCCCGCGCCGAGGCCGAGGCCAAGAAGAAGGCCGAGCAGGAGCGCCTTGCCCGCGAGAAGGAGGAGGCTGCCCGCGAGGCCCAGCGCCGCGCCGTTCCCGCTTCCGATTCCGGTTCGCGTTTCCGTTCGCTGCTCGACCAGATCGCCGCACAGGAGACCGTGCTCAAGGAGAAGAAGGACGCCGAGGACAAGGTCAAGGCCGAGCGCGCCGCAGAGCGCGGTAACCGTCGTGGCGGCAACAACGACCGCCGCGGTGGCCGTCGTAACGATCGCAACGCTTCCGACAACAACTCCGAGCGCAACGCCTCCGAGAGCCGTCCGCACAGCCATCGCACCAACGCCAGCAACAACGTCGCTGCCGGCATGGACTTCCCCAACCCCGATAAGCAGGGCAAGGGCAAGAAGCGCAAGGGCGGTCACAACAACGAAGAGGACCACTACAGCCGCATGGCTCGCGAGGCCGAGGAGTACAGCCGCGAGAAGGTGCTCGAGGAGGCTCGTGCTGCCGTCGAGGAGGCCTCTCGTGAGTCCACCGGTCGCCGCAAGAAGCGCAAGGAGAAGCGCGAGCGCGAGGCCGCCAAGGCTCAGGAGGAGCGCAAGATAGAGGAGGCGCTGGCCCAGGGCGTGAACCCCGAGGACCTCGACGCCATCAAAGTCTCCCAGGGCGTTACCGTCCAGGAGCTTGCCGAGGCGCTCGACGTTCCGGCCAACGACATCATCAAACGCCTGTTCCTGCTGGGTACGCCGCTCACGATGACGCAGTCCATGTCCGACGACCTCGTCGAGCTCGTTGCCGACGACCTGGGTCGTCAGATCAAGATCATCACCCCCGAGGAGGAGAACACCTTCTCGTTCTACGACGATCCCGCCGACCTTAAGCCGCGCGCCCCGGTCGTCACCGTCATGGGCCACGTCGACCACGGCAAGACGTCGCTGCTCGACGCCATCCGTCACACCGGCGTTGCTGCCGGCGAGGCGGGCGGCATTACGCAGGCTATCGGCGCTTCGCAGGTCATGATCAACGACCGCAAGATCACCTTTATCGATACCCCGGGTCACGCCACCTTTACGGCTATGCGTGCCCGTGGTGCCAAGGTGACCGACATCGTCATTCTGATCGTGGCTGCCGACGACGGCGTCATGCCTCAGACCGTCGAGTCGATCAACCACGCCAAGGCCGCCGGCGTACCCATCGTCGTCGCCGTCAACAAGATCGATAAGCCGGGCGCCAACCCCGACCGTGTGCGTCAGGAGCTCACCGAGTACGGCGTCATCCCCGAGGAGTGGGGCGGACAGAACATGTTCGTCAACATCTCGGCTAAGCAGAAGATCGGTATCGACGACCTTCTGGAGACCGTGCTGCTCCAGGCCGACGTGCTCGAGCTCAAGGCCAACCCGGACACCTTTGCCTCCGGCAACGTCCTCGAGGCCAAGCTCGACAAGGGCCGTGGCTCGGTTGCTACCGTGCTCGTGACCCGCGGTACCCTGCACGTGGGCGATACACTGGTCGCCGGCCTTACCTACGGTCGCGTCCGTGCCATGCTCGACCCCAAGGGCCGCGCCGTCACCGAGGCCGGTCCCTCCGACGCCGTCGAGATTCTGGGCCTGCAGTCCGTGCCCAACGCCGGTGACGAGTTCCGCGTGTTCGAGGACGAGCGCGAGGCTCGTGCCCTGGCCGACGAGCGTTCGCTCAAGGCCCGTATCGAGGAGCAGAGCCGCGTCAAGCACGTCACGCTCGAGAACCTCTTCGAGACTATTGCCGACGCCGAGGTCAAGGAGCTCAACCTGATCATCAAGGCAGACGTCCAGGGTTCCATCGAGGCCCTTCAGGACTCGCTCGACAAGATGGATCAGTCCGAGGTTCGCATCAACACGATCCACTCCGCTGTCGGCGCCATCAACGAGACCGACGTCGTCCTGGCCGACGCCTCCAACGCCATCATCATCGGCTTTGGCGTCCGTCCCGACGGTAAGGCCCGCTCCGCTGCCGAGCGCGAGGGCGTCGAGATCCGTTGCTACGACGTTATCTACAAGTGCCTCGAGGAGCTCGACGCCGCCCGTATCGGCATGCTCAAGCCCACCGAGGTCGAGGTCGCCACGGGTACCGCGACCGTCCTGGACACCTTTAAGGTGCCCAAAGTCGGTATCGCCGCCGGTGTCCGCGTCGAGGAGGGCGAGATCGCCGCGACCGATTCCGTGCGTCTGGTGCGCGACGGCATCGTGGTCTTCAACGGCAAGATCGCCTCGATGCGCCACTACAAGGACGAGGCCAAGAGCCTCAAGAGCGGTTCCGAGGGCGGCATTGGCCTGGAGAACTTCCAGGACATCAAGCCCGGCGACCAGATCGAGGGTTACCGCATCGACCAGGTTGCCCGCACCGAGTAGGGGGTAGCGCTATGAAGCAAACGCAGGCAACCCGCCGTCTGGGCGAGCAGCTTCGCGAGAAGCTTGGTTATATCCTGCTCTTTGAGGTTTCCGATCCGCGTCTCGACCTGGTTACTTTGACTGCGGTCGAGGTCGCGGTGGACCGTTCGTTCGCGCGCGTGTACGTGTCGTGCGATGCGAGCCGCTACGACGAGGTCATGGAGGCGCTCGCAAGCGCCAAGGGCCGTATTCGCAGCCTGTTGGCTCGCTCGCTCGATTGGCGCGTCACGCCCGAGCTCGATTTTCGCATCGATCGCTCGACCGATGAGGCCGAGCGCATCACGCGTGCGCTGGAAAACGTTCCGGCCACGCTTGCGATCGAAAAGGACGAGGACGGCTACCCCATAGCGGATGCCGCCCAGGAGGCAGCTTTAGATGACTAATTCCGCCGATCTCGCCTCGTGCGAGTCTGCAGATATTAAACGACGCATCCTCGAGCTCATCGAGGATGCGTCCTCCATTGCGATTTCGGGACATACGTCTCCCGATGGCGACGCCCTGGGCTCCGTGCTTGGTCTGGGCTTATCGCTTATGAAGTTTTTCCCCAACAAGGACATTGCCCTGCTGCTGGCAGACGATGACCCGGTTCCGCGCATCTACCGCTTTATGGAGGGCGCCGACCGTCTGGTGCCGGCATCTGCGTACACCGGCAACCCGGACCTGTTCATCTCGGTGGACGTGCCGGTCGTCGAGCGTCTGAACAACTCCGCCGAGGTGCTCCGCCGATCG
>CABQKL010000049.1 GCA_902464645.1 uncultured Collinsella sp. | reverse complement strand
TACGACCGGCAGGACCGGCAGCAAACTCAGACATGCAGATTCCTTTCTTGTTGTCCTCATAAAAGCGGGACGGGCCTCGATCGAAAAACGGATTCGCACGCGATCCGCAACCGATTGAAAACCCGTCCCTCAAAATGATACGAAAGACGATTGATGTCAATAAAGTTAGAGAAGTTCCTTGCGAGAAGCCAAATACGCCTGCGCATGACGTTCGAGAACCTCGTCCTCGACATTTGTCAGGCGGATAGCACCGAGTGCTGCGGGCAGCGGCAGCATGCTGCGGTTTGAGCGAGCGAACTGCTGCTTGCGGAACTCCTCAATAAACGCGGTGGGCTCCAAGTCGAAGCCAAGCTCCTCGATGCCAAAGTCCTCCAAGCAGTCATCAACCTCAAACACGTAGTCGATATCGAAGTCGCAGGCATCATGTGCTAGGCGCGCTTCAAAGCGCATGCCCTCGGAAAGGAGCTGGTATACGGGGACGTGTGCCGCGGCATCGCCCAGGCAGGCGCGCAGGGTACACTCCCCCGTCTTGCCAAAATCGAGCGCATGGCGGGCGCTCGGGTTCGTGGCCATCAGTACGTCCTTGCGGGCAGTCTGAGACCACTGAACGGCATTGACAAGCGCGACTTCCTCGCCAGCGAGAATCTCGGGGACGGTCTCGGTAAACTGATTCCAACGGGACTTGCTGCTCGAAAGCATGGTGCCAACAAGTACCGCATAACCGAGCATGAGGTCCTCGGGGTCCGCTTCGCGAACAAGTTCGAGGTCACACACGACCAAGCCCGGCTCGGGACGGAACGCGATAGCGGGAAGCGCATTCGCCGACGAGGCGACGAGTGGCTTCATAGTCGTCGCGACCGTGAGCATGGCGTCGAACGTCGTCGGCAGCAAGGCGCACTCGGTGCGACCGCACCACTGATTGGCACACCAGCAAACGACCGAGCAGGTCGCCGTGTCGCCGACAGCGACAACGAGATCGTCGCAGGTAATGCCGTTAGCCGACAGGGCGCCAAAAACGGTATCGGCATCGGCCAGCTTAGCACCGGCAGGCGAAACCTCGAGGACAAGCGGCGACACGGCAAAACCGGCGTCGACCAGCGCATGCTCGACAACCTCGCCAAAACGCTCGGATGTGGCGCTGTTCCAAACCACCATCGCCCGCTTGGGTTTGCCCACAGCCGAGGCAAACATGCGCGACAGCTCCTCGAACGCGCCCAATCCGACGCGGACATCGACACTGCGGTTTTGGAAATTGATAAGTTGACGGCGAATCATAGCAGTCCACGCTCCAAAAGCATCTCGGCACAAAGGTAGGAAACGTCCTCGAAGGACTTGTTGCGAATATCAAGGGTAAGATCGGCAGCTTGACGATACAACGGACGGCGATGCTCAAAGAGCAGCGCCGCGTGCTCGGGCGAGCGGAAATCGGGACGCGTGTCGGAGCGGCGGATCTGGCGCATCGAATCCTCAAAATCGCCCTCGAGGTACACGCAGGTACCCATCTGGTGCATAAGCTCGATATTGACCGGCGTCTCGACAATGCCACCACCGCACGAAACCAGCAGGCTGCGCTCGCTTTGGAGCGAACGGAGCGCCGAGGTCTCGAGCTCGCGAAAACGATCCTCGCCCTCGGTCTTAAATATCTCGGTCACCGACTTGCCGCATCGACGCACAACCAAACGATCGGTATCGATGAATCGACGCTTGAACATAGTGCCCACATTGCGCGCAAGCGTCGACTTGCCCGCGCCCAAAAAGCCGATAAAGAAGATATGGTCGCAGCCGTGTTTGATGTGCTGAGACATGGCGAAACCTATTCCTCGCAGGGAAGGTCGCGCAGGGCCCGGCGCTCAAAGATACGGAAGATCTGCGTGTACCACAGGTCCTGGGTTGCCTGCGGCTTGACCAGAATAGTGTCAACGCCGGCAAAGTTTCCGCTCCACACGTCCGTGTAAAGCTGATCGCCGATCAGCACGGCCTCGTCGGCCGTGGCACCTAGGCGCTTAAGTCCAGCCTTAAGAGCAAACGGCGCGGGCTTCATGGCATGGCTGATGGCCTCGAGACCCAGCTCGCGTGCAGAGCTCATAACCTGGTCGCGATGCCAGTTGTTCGACACCATGCACAGCTTAAAGCCCTTGGCACGAGCGGCGTCGAGCCAGGCCGAGACGGCAGCGGGAACCTGCTCGGTATCACGCGGCACCAGGGTGTTATCGCGGTCGAGCAAAATGGCGCGCTTGCCGTCGGCCCACAGGGTATCAAGGTCGATGCGGTCGACCGAGGCAACATATCGTTTGGGGCTGAAAATCCTCATGTTTAATTCCAAGACTGTTGGTGCTCTTCGTAGGTCTGCGAGAAAAACTCCTCGTCCTGCGTAATGTAGAAATACAAGTCATCGGAGTCGGTGGGCTCAAGGGTTGCCTTGAGCGCCTCGAGTGACGGAGAGCAGATGGGCGTGGGCGGCAGGCCCTCGTGCTTATAGGTGTTATACGGGCTATCGCTCTGCAGGTCGTCGGCGGTAACCTCGCCGCCGGTGACATACATCATGGTCGCATCGCTATTGAGGTAGCGCAGACCATCGAGCTTGCCGGCAAGACGGTTGTAGAACACCGAGGCGACATGCGCGCGCTGCTCGGCGTTGAGGCCTTCGCGCTCAACGATGGAAGCGAGATTGATGATGTCGTAATCAGACATCTCCACGCCGTAGCGCTCCTTGATTTTGGCCTCGCAACCGGCAAAATCGAGCGACTTGTACTCGGTGTTGAATTGATCGAGCATGGCGCGAATCACATCATCGGCAGACGGGTCCTTACCCAACGAATAGGTCTTGGGGAATAGGAAGCCCTCGAGCGAATCGTTGGCAGCGCCTTTTAGGAACGGATAGTCGTTCACATAATTGCTGGCCTTCGCCTGGTTGAGGAAGTCCTCTTTTGAGATACTGTCGTACGCCTGGGCCACGCGATCGGCGACCTGGTCAACCGTCAGGCCCTCTGGGATAGTCAGTGCATCGGAGCCCGCATTGGGGCCCTCCATGAGCTGCTGAACGACCTTGGTCGCATCCATGAGCGTCGTGAACGAGTAGGTGCCGGGCTTGAGCGACATGTCGGCGTTGAGCTTTTTGACCGCCGCGTAATAATCCTTGGGATTTTCGACGATATGGTTCTCGGAGAGAATCGAAGCGATGCTGTCACCCGAGGCACCATCGGGAATAGTGATAGTAACCTGCTGGCCAGCAGTGACTTTCGCATCCTCACCGGCAAAAAAGCCCTTGACGGCCGGTACGGCGAAGAAGGCGATGGCAGCAAGAACGATCGCCGCAACCACAGCACCGATAATCATAGGCACCGGCGAGCTTTTCTTTTGGGCACCACGGCGAGCGCGCGTGTTATAGCTCGAGCGCGTGGCCGGAGCAACGCCGTGCGAGCCATGAGCATGATGTGCGTGGGAGCGTGATTGCGGTGCCTGTCCCTGCGTGCGCTGGGCAGGAGCCTGCTGCTTAAAGCGGGAACCGCCCGCGGGCTGGGCTGTATGGGCAGCAGACTGCTGAGCAGGACGACGAACAGGCTGCTGGCCTGGACGCTGAGTGGGCTGAGTGGGGCGAGAAGAGGGCTGCGCCGAACGTGCGGCGGGTTGGGCCGCGCGCTGAGTCGGTTGCATCGGACGCTGACCGGACGATACAGGGCGTGGCGCAGGCTGTCGTGTACGATTCGGCTGGCGCGGATCGAAAGCGCTAGACATGCGAAACCTCCTCGTTTTTGCGATCGAGCCACGTCTGCAAGAACAGGCTGGCGGCGATCATGTCGATCTTGCCCCTCATCTGCTTTTCGTTGAGTCCCTGCTCGCGCAGGATACGCTTGGCCTCTTGCGAGGACAGGCGCTCGTCCTCAAACTCCAGCGGAAGATCGAGCTCGTCGGCGATCTTTTGCGCTACGGCGGCAACGCGCTCGGCCTGGGGGCCAGGCTCGCCGGCCATGGTCAGGGGACGCCCGCTTACCAGGATGTCGGGCTCATAGTCCTCGACCAGGTAACGGAACGTCTTAGCCATACCAGTGACCTCGGCGGCCGGGAGCACCTTGACGGGCATCGCCATCTTGCCATCACGGCTCGAGACGGCGATGCCGATCCTGGTCTCCCCTATGTCCAGCGCGAGCGCGACCACAGCGACTACTTAGGCGCCGAGCGCGGTCTTGGCGGCCGCGAGGGCATCGGCGATACCGGCAGCATTCTTACCACCGGCCTGGGCCATGTTGGGACGGCCGCCACCGCGACCGTCGACCAGGCCCGCAATCTGCTTAATCACGTTGCCGGCGTGGAAACCGGCCTTCACGGCGTCGTCGGAACCGGCGGCGAGCAACGCAGGCGTGCCCTTCTCGGTCACGCTGGCAACGACGCAGGCGACAGGGCCAGCGACCTTCTGGTGCACGGTATCCCAGACGTTGCGCAGGTCAGCAGCCTCAAGGCCCTGGAGCTCAGCGACGACGAGCTTATAGCCGTCGAGCTCGACGGCACCCTCGATGGCGCTGGAGATAGCGTCGGAGGAGCCACCGGTCAGCGCCTTCTTGAGCTTGTTAGACGTCTCGCGCAGCTCGGCCTGCAGGTTCTCCACACGAGCGGGAACCTCGTCAACGCGGCACTTGAGCGCAGCGGCAGCGGCGTCAACGAGTGCCAGGCGGTCGGCCATGTAGTCGAGGGCGCCCTTAGAGGTAACGGCCTCGATACGGCGGACGTTCGAGCCCGTGGAGGACTCGGAGATAATCTTGAACAGGCCGATCTCGGCAGTGTTGGTAGCATGCGTACCACCGCAGAGCTCGCGGGAGAACGGCTGGTCCTCGGCGCCCACGGAAACGACGCGGACGACGTCGCCATACTTCTCGCCAAACAGGGCGACGGCGCCGGCGGCCTTGGCCTCGTCGATGCCCATGACGCGGGTCACGACCGGCTTAGATGCAAAGATCTGCTGGTTGACCAGATCCTCGACAGCCTTGAGCTGCTCGGAGGACAGAGCCTCGAAGTGCGTGAAGTCAAAGCGCAGGTGCTCGGGCGTCACCAGCGAGCCGGCCTGAGAGACATGCTCGCCCAGGACGTGCTTAAGCGCGGCGTCAAGCAGGTGGGTGGCGGTGTGGTTGCGGCGCAGGAAGCCACGGCGCTCGGCGTCGAGCGCGGCGGTCACGGTAGCACCGACGGTCAGCGTGCCCTCGGCGACGTGCGCAACGTGGGCATACAGGCCGTTGTGGTTCTTGGTATCGGAAACGGTCAGCGAAACGCCCTCGGCGGAAAGCTCGCCGGCATCGCCCTGCTGGCCGCCCATCTCGGCATAGAACGGGGTGCGGTCGAGCACAACCTCAACATCCTCGCCCGCCGCAGCGGACTCGACGGACTCGCCGTTGCGCACGATGGCCACAACCTTGGCGCCCTCAATGACGTCGTTGTCGTAGCCGTCGAACTCGGTCGCAGCGACCTTGTCCGAAAGCTCGACCCACACATCGTTGAAGCTGCCCCAGGCGTCGCCCTTAGCATTGGCGCGAGCACGGGCCTTCTGGTCCTCCATGCAGGCGGTGAAGCCGTCCATGTCGACGTCATGGCCAGCGGTGCCGGCAATCTCGACGGTCAGGTCGATGGGGAAACCAAAGGTGTCGTGCAGCTTAAAGGCGACATCACCCGGGAGCACGGCGCCATCGGCAAGCGCTGCCAGGGCCTCGTCCAGGTAGACGCGGCCGTTGTCGAGCGTCGTGGAGAAGCGCTCCTCCTCAGAGGCGACGATACCCTTGACGAGTGCGACGTTCTTGAGCAGCTCGGGATAGGCCTCGCCCATCTGAGCGTTGACCTCGTCGATGAACTTGGTCAGGAAGGCGCCCTCGATGCCCAGCAGGCGACCGTGGAACACGGCGCGGCGGAGCAGGCGGCGAAGGACGTACTCGCGGCCCTCGTTACCGGGCAGGATGCCGTCCGAGATCATAAAGTCGACGGCACGGGAGTGATCGGCGATGATGCGCAGCGAGCGGCTGGCGCCGGAGTAATCGTCGGCGTCATAGGTCTTGCCGCTGATCTTCTCACCGAGCTTGATGAGGTGCTGCATCAGATCGCCGTCGTAGTTGGCGGTCTTGTGCTGCATGATGGCGGCCATGCGCTCCAGACCCATGCCCGTATCGAGGTTGCGGTGCGGCAGCTCCGGCATGGAGCCGTCCTCCTGGCGGTCGTACTGGGTAAACACGAGGTTCCAGAACTCAAGGAAGCGGTCACAGTCGCAGCCGGGCTTGCAGTCGGGGCTACCGCAGCCGACCTCCTCGCCCATGTCAAAGTAGATCTCGGAGCACGGACCGCAGGGACCGGTGGGGCCAGCGGCCCAGAAGTTGTCGTCCTCGCCAAGGCGCGAGATGTGATCCTCGGCAACGCCCAGGGAGCGCCACACGTCGTGGGTCTCGTCGTCCTCGGTAAAGACGGTGAAGTACAGGCGGTCGAGCGGCAGCTTGAACTCCTTGGTGATAAGCTCGAAGGCCCAAGCGCAAGCCTGCTGCTTGGAGACGCCGCCAAAGGAGAAGTCGCCGAGCATCTCAAAGAACGAGAGGTGACGGCCGTCCTCGCCGATGCAGTCGATGTCGTTGGTGCGGACACACTTCTGGCAGGAGATCGCGCCGATCTCCTTCATGGCCTTCTTGCCCTGGTAGTACTCCTTAAACTGGTTCATGCCGGCGTTGGCAAGCAGCAGCGAGGGGTCGTCGGGAACAAGGGACGAAGAAGGATAGAGCTTAAGACCGCGCTCCTCAAAGAAGTTGAGGAACTTGGAGCGGATCTCGGCCGTAGTCATTGACGGGTAGTCAGCACTCATAGAGGGAATCTCCTCGGTTTCACATCGAAACAGTTCAAACGTAACGATATTACCATCCCGCCGCGCAAGTGCAAAAAAGAGGGCCGACATAAAGCCGACCCTACAGCGAAAGTGCACGTTATTTAGGAGTATGCGATGCTTTGAAAAAGGCTACTGTATAATTACATATAAGATTCACCCGGAAGGAGCGATCGATGAAAAGCAAACGATTTGTCCTGAATGCACTTCTGGTTGTAGCACTTTTAGCGCTTTTGGCTTTCTCCTGCTGGTACGCAAACCAACCAGCATTTGGCTACGTATTGTATGCAGTAATGTCCGGCGATAAAGCCTATTACACTTTACGCGCAATTGACGTTCTCTTTTTCTATGTAGCCGGCCCCTTATCAATCGCTTTGCTCGCGTTTCTTGTCATTTACAACTTCAAGAAACGCTAGCGGTGCCTATTTGGAATCCGAATCGTCCATGGAGCCGTCGATGCCGGTTTTGGTATCGTCGTCCGAGTTGGAGTCATCGTCCTTGGCGAAGGGATTCTTGAAAAAGCTCGTCGCATCGGGCTGCAGGCCCGAGAGCTTGATCCAGGGATTCTCGAGCTCGGGCTTGGGCATCGCCTGGGCCTCGGGCGCGGTCTCGTTGCCGATGAGCTCGGACTCGTAAATGAACGTATCGTCTCCAAGCGCATCGTAGGCGGCGACCGGGTTGCCCTCGGCATCGCGATATGGCGTGCCCTTAAATACAGCGCCGTCGTATGCCACGAGCTGGCGACCGGTCTCGTTCTCAAAGTAGTAGACGAAAATGCCCTTGAGGGCCGCGCACAGCGGAATGGCGATGACCATGCCGATGGGACCCATAAGTGCCGAACCAATAACGAGGGCCGTCAGGCTCATGATGGGATGCACCTGCACCGAACTCTGCATGACCTTGGGGGAAATGACGTTATCGGTGACGTTTTGAGCCACCATGGTCACAACGAGCGTCCACAACGCCAGCATGGGGCTGAACATAAAGCCGAGCACCGTGGCGATCGCCGCGCTTACCCAGGGACCGACAACCGGGACCAAGCGCATGATGCCGGTAAAGATGGCCATGAGTGCCGCGTAGGGATGGCCAATGAGCGTAAAGCCGATAAAGGCGAGGATGCCACCGCAGATGGACGTCACGACCATGCCGCGCATATAACCGCCGACCGAGCGCGAAAGAATCGCGACCATAAAGCGGTACGAGGTCTCTTTTTCCTGTCCGATGATGGTACAGACCTCGTGGTGCATACGGGGATAATCGCAGGCAAGCCAGTAGGCAAGCACCAAACCCAGGAAGATTACGAACAGCTGCGAGGCCGTGTTGGTGATCAGCGGGAACACGCCGCGACCGAGCTCAGCGGCGATTTGCGATACGTACTTGGACGCCACAGTAACCAGCGAGGACAGATTATCGTCCAAGTACTCCTTGAGCGGCGTGTTGTTGAGCGTCTTAGCGTGCGAAATCATCTCGTTGAGATCACCGCCCGCAACGCGAAGCTGCTCAGGCAGACGGCTCAGGACTTCCATAATCTGACCGAGCAAAATAGGGGACAGGATGCAGACGACGCCGACGAGCACTGCCACAACCACGATCAGCGCGATGAGCGAACCGATGCCACGACCGACGCCGTGATGCTCGAGCCAGTTAGTGATCGGCGACATCACAAAAGCGATGATGGAACCGACAGCGAGAAACTCGATAACCGGCGCCAGGATACCCATAAGGTTAAAGATGACGGCGGCGATGACAATGCAGCCGACGACAGCCCAAATGCGAAGCGTCAGAATACGAGTATCGCGCAGCGTGCGGTCGGTTTGTTGGGGGTGCTCAATCATGAACGAACCATCACTCCGTCGGGGTCGATCTTGTCCTGTATCTTCTTAAGGGTACGGCGCAGCAGGCGCGAAACCTGCACCTGCGAGATACCCAACTTCTTAGCGATCTCGATCTGGGTCATGCCCTTCACAAAGCGCAGCTCGATAACCTCACGCTCACGCGGCGAGAAATCGCGGATGGCTTCCTCGATCACCAGGCGGTCATCGGTAAAATCGAGCTCGTTGTCGTCATCGGCATAGCGGTCGAGAATCGAGGGGGCATCATCGGAATCGGACGCGCCAGGAGCCTCGATGGGCACCGAGGTATAGGCCGAAGACGATTCCATGGCCTCCAGCACCTCGTCGACGGTCACACCCAGGTACTCAGCGATTTCTTCAACCTTAGGCGAGCGCTGCAGCTCGTTAGTGAGCTTGTCGGTAGCTTGGTTAACCTTGGCAGAAAGCTCCTGCAAACGGCGCGGCACGCGCACGCTCCAGCCCTTATCACGGAAGTGACGCTTAATCTCGCCCAGGATGGTAGGCGTGGCAAACGTCGTGAACTCGAGTCCGCGCTCGGGGTCAAAGCGGTCGATAGCCTTGAGCAAACCCAGATAGCCGACCTGCATGAGGTCGTCGAGCGGCTCGCCGCGGTTCTTAAATTTGTTGGCAAGAAACCTTACCAGGTTCATATGGGACATGACGAGCTGCTCACGTGCGTCCGGATCACCGGTCTCTTTGTAGCGACGAAACAGCTCGCGGGTTTTCTCCTTGTCCCAAGCGGTCTTACCGCTCCGGGAACGTTCGGTCATATTAGATATCCGCCTTGAGGTCGAGGGAAAGCGTCAGGGGCGCCGCAGTCTTTTCGTAGGAATCGCACACGCTCGCCAGAATGAGCTCGGCATACACGGCAGCCTGGTCATCCTCATCGACAGTCGCCTGATCGCCAAAGGTAAAGGTCATGCCCACATGCGATTCGTCGACGTCGAATTTGATCGAAATGTCATCGGAATCAACGGCCGTGCAGCCAAAGATAAAGGCTTCCTCGGCAGCCATACGAATGTCCTCGATGCGATCGACGGACATGGAGCACAGCGCACCAACGTTGGCGGCCGTCATACGTACGAGGCGTGCCAGACGCGGATCCCCGGCAACAGTCAGCGTGATGGGGCAAGTTGCTTCGCTACTCATCGCAGGACTCCTCGGAGGTCTCGGCGGGCGTGTAGGTGTAATACTGGGCTGCTTTAGCAGCAGGCTTCTGTGCATCATCGTCACCAGCAGCGGCATCGTCCCCGGCTTCGTCAATCAGGACACGCTCGGTCGGCTGCTCGGCTTCGGCGGCAGCGGAAAGCGTGCGCTCGGCGTCGGCCGCGGGAGCCTTCACCTTGTTAAAGAGTTTCTGCACGGCACCAGCAGCAGAATCAGTCACGCTCGATACGGCATTGCTGGCCTCGGCCACGCTGCCCGTAACCTCGGAAATGTCGCGAACCACAGCTTCGACCTCTACGAGATTGGAGGTAAGGGCGTCGACGGCGGTCTTGCTCGACTTGAGGAGCGGCTCAACCTGAGCCAACGCGGGGGTGAGCTCATCGACAGCGCCATCGAGCTTTGCTACCACCGGCTGTGCCTCGGCGATGGTGTTGTTAAGGTCGCTCACGGTCTTATCGAGCGAATCAACGACGGTGCGGGTCTTTCGCAGCGTGAGCGCGAGCTCGATAACAGCCCACATACCGGCAACGGCGAGCAGCAGCAGGGCGATTTGAATGGGACTCATACAAGCCTCCCGAAGGAATCGAAATACAGACGCTGTTCATGGTACCCCAAAGAAGGGGAAAGATACCCAAAGGGAATGTGCGAGGTCCCAAGGACCTACTTGGGCGCTCTGCCGCTACGGTCGCGCTCGCTTTGCTCTACGCGCCACTCTTCCCAGCCGCGGCCGGCAGGCTGCCAAAACGCACCGCGCTCCAGCCCCTCGGGCAAATAGCGCTGATCGACCCAGCCTTCGGGATAATCATGCGGATACTTATACACACCGTATTCGTCGCTGCCCGGGCGATGACGATCGCGCAGATAACTCGGCACCTCGCGGAGCCCACTTGAATGAATATCGGCCAACGCCGCATCGATCGAAGCCTCGCACGCGTTGGATTTAGGCGCCAAGCACACATAGAGAGCAGCCTGAGCCAGATTAATACGGCACTCGGGATAGCCAATGACCTCGGCAGACTTAAACGCGGCATGTGCCACCAAAAGCGCCTGAGGGTCGGCGTTGCCAACATCCTCAGAAGCCTGAATCATAATACGACGAGCGATAAACTTAGGATCCTCCCCCGCGTCAATCATGCGCGCGAGCCAATAAATCGTGGCATCGGGGTCGCTACCGCGCATGGACTTAATAAACGCACTGATGATGTCGTAGTGCATGTCACCGTTTTTGTCGTACGAAAAGCCACGGCGCGGATTGGCAATCTTCACGTCGTCAACAGTTATGGGATGGCGCTCCCCCGCCGCCGGCGCGGGCGTTCCCTCGGTATCGGGGCGCGTGACGGCAATCTCGCTCGCAAGCTCAAGCGTCGTGAGCGCCGATCGAGCGTCACCCGCTGCCAGTGTGCAAATGGTCTTAACCGTATCCTCATCGGCCGAGAACTTACCGTTCAAACCCTGCGGCGCCTCGAGCGCACGCTCAATAAGCGTGGCGATATCCTCGTCTTTAAGATGCTCAAGTTCCACCACGCGACCGCGCGAGAGCAATGCCGAGTTGACCTCGAAGTACGGATTCTCCGTCGTGGCGCCAATCATAATGACGGTACGGTTCTCAACTGCATGCAGCAGGGCATCCTGCTGCGACTTGGAAAAGCGATGAATCTCATCGATAAAAAGAATGGTGCGGCGGTCGTACGTATTCAGGCGCGTCTTAGCCTCGTCGATCACGCGACGAAGATCCTTTACGGTGCCCGTCACAGCGCTGACCTCGACAAACTCGCTCTTAGTATGGTTGGCGATAATATGTGCCAGCGTCGTCTTGCCCGTACCGGCCGGCCCATACAAAATCACACTCGACAGCACGTCGTGCTCAATCGCGGCACGCAACCACGAACCCTTACCGACGGCCTTTTGCTGGCCCACATACTCGTCGAGCGAATTGGGGCGCATGCGCACCGCAAGCGGCGCATTCTGAAAGGAACGCTCGCGCGTCGAGGCAGAAAAAAGGTCGTCCATAGCCATCCCGTGCATCAATCAAAAACGTTTTCCACTAACAGTATACCGAATATATACGAACTACCGTTCGTTAATATAGGTACGGTGTGGAAACTTCAAGCCAGGGAATAGCTTGCTCGTCAGCTCGCAGAAATAGCCGTCCGTCATGCTCGCGATGTAATCCACCACCGCTTGATCCTTGTCGTCCTGCCAGGCATAGGTGCGATCGTAGTAGGAAAGCTGCTGCTCAATGCGCGAAATGTGATGCTTAAAGATGTAAGAGGACTCGTCGCCTTCGTTTATATCCTGCAGGCAACGGTCGTAGAGCTTTTCGAACGCCTCGCGCAGCTCCGCTTCGGAGTCGCCTTCGATGCCGCCCTTGCTATAGATCTTTACGTAGTTCTCGCGCTTGGCTCGGCGGATTTCCTCAAACAATTCCTCGCTCATCACGATGCGCGGCTTGCCATAGCTGTGCTCAACGATATCGATGGAGGCATGCGTAAGGATCCAGCTGTTGTATGCCCCACCCAGGCCATCGTCAAAAGCATCGGGCGCCAGTAGGCCCGCCGCGATGGCGTCTTGGCGATCGCGCCCAACGTAGGCAAGGATATCCGAGATTCGGACCACGCAGCCTTCGAGCGTCATGGGGCGCAGGTGCTCAATTGCGCTATAGCCCGTGGCAATGCAGTCCTCAACCGTCTGATCGAACTGGTCAAAGGAGCACATGTCCGAGAGCTCAAACACGCGTTGCTCGTACTCGCCGTTATGGCACAAGACGCCGTCGAGCGTCTGGAGCGACACGTTGCGGCCATACAGCGCGTCGAGCACGCGGACCGACTGCACGTTATGGAAAAAATAGCGACCCGTGCGCTCGTGGTAAATATCGTTGAGGAATCGCTCACCGGCATGGCCAAAGGGCGTGTGGCCCAAGTCGTGGCCCAGCCCAATCGCCTCGATCAGATCGCAGTTGAGCCCCAGGGCGCGACCGATATCGCGCGCGATGCGCGAGACAAGCTGCACGTGCAGGCCGCGGCGCGACAGATCATCATTGCTACGGAAACTAAAGACCTGCGTTTTGCCTGCATAACGGGTGTATGCGGGCAGATGCAAAATCTTTTCGGTATCGCGCATAAATGCCGGACGCATGAGCGTGCCCACATCTGCGGCTCGATCGAAGCGTCGAATGACCTGGTCGTCACCACATCGATAGGGATTAACGACACCTGAGCCGCGGTCGGCGGCGATACGCCCGACCAACTCGGGCGACAACGCCGCGGGAATGCGATCCATACGCGCCTTAATGGCGGCTGTCTGTTGATTGGTTGCCATGGCATGCTCCTTAAAAAGGGCGCGCAAACGGTTACAGCGTACTACCCACAACCTCGATTATGGCAAATATCGGCACCAAAAACGGCAGCAATGGCAGGGAGCGCGATTTTGCGATGAGACAGGCGGCGGCAAGGGCCAGGAGCGCAGCCGCAAACGCGACGATACCACCCAAGGGATCGAAGGTACAAAGGGCAAAGAGCGCCTTGGCGTCCCCCATACCAATGCCGGGAGCGTGGCGAACACGACGCCAGAGCGACTCAGTAAGCATAAGGGCAAGGTAGGCGATGGCAGCAAGACCAGCATGGTCAAGCGCCGTGTTAACGCCCTTGTCGAGCCAAACGCCTGCAAACGCCGCCACCGCACACGCGCCGGCAAGCTGATTGGGAAACCGTCGCTCACGGGCATCAATCGCCGCGCCGGCAAAGATGCAAATCCAAAACGGAATATAGACCATCTAACACCTCCTTGGGCAGCAGCTCAAACGCAAAAACCACCACAAAGGTGCCTGTCCCCTTTGTGGTGGTTTTGATCGTGGTTATTTGGCGCCTTGCATGACCTCGTCAAGGGTAACGCTCACGGCGTGCTGCGTCGGCACCCAGTCGACCTTCAAGAACAGTGCTGCCACCGTAATGGGGATATAGCTGAACATAAAGATCGGGAAGGTAAACAGGTTGGTCACCAGACGCCACTTTTGCGCGCAGTGAATGTGCTTGTACTCAAAGATGGTCGTGAGCAGCGCCAGGATAAAGAACGTCTGATACATCATGGCGAAGGTCATAATGAGAGAAGCGGCACACGCCTGCATCTCAACCTCGGTGGCCAGGAAGCCGTGCGAAAGACCGCCCACAATCAGGAACGTGGCATTGGCGAGCATCGAGATCAGAGATAGCAACATACCCGGGGCGATCGTCATAAACATGTCGTAGGCGGCAAAGCGATGGTAGCGAAAGGTCGATTTGACCAGGTGCTTACCATACGTAAAGAACACCTGGTAGAAGCCCTTGGTCCAGCGCATACGCTGCATCCAGGAAGCCTTAAACGTCACGGGCTGTTCGTCAAAGAACTCCGCCGGTGCATAGCCAATGCGAATGCCGTGAATGGCGCAGAACGTGGTGAACTGAACATCCTCGGTCAGCGTATGGAACTGCCAACCGTGCATGCCCTCGATCACGCTCGCCGAGATAAGGTAACCCGAACCCGAGACAGCGCAGGACGTCTTGCAGATATTACGCGCGTTGTTGAGAAAGCGCGCCTCTCGCAGATACCACGTAGCATTAGCCGCCGAGATCCACGAGCTGCCGAAGTTCTTGGAGTTGCGATAGCTCGTGACCACATGGAAGCCCTGATCAAAGGCATCGTTCATCTTGGAGACGTAATCGCGGGCGATGACGTTATCGGCATCGAAGATAAAGTAGCCTTCAAACGTATCGGGATACTCGTTAAGGATGCGGTCGAAGCCAAAGTCCATGACCCAGCTCTTGCCCTTGCGGGCAAGGTCATTGCGCTCATAAACGACAGCGCCCGCCTCGCGCGCGAGCTGCGCCGTGTTGTCGGTGCAGGCGTCGGCGACCACAAAGACCTCGATAAGCTCGGACGGATAATCCTGGTCCTTGATGGAGCGAACGAGGTTGGCGATCACAGCCTCCTCGTTATGCGCCGCGATAAAGAAGGCATAGCGGTGGAGTTTTTTGGCCT
>CABQKL010000048.1 GCA_902464645.1 uncultured Collinsella sp. | reverse complement strand
TGACGAGCTCGTCGCGCTCGGGCGCATAGCAGTCGAGTAGGCGCTCGTTAATGCGGGCGTCGCGCGACGAATAGAGCAGGTGAATCACGGCGGGCTGTCCATCGCGACCGGCGCGGCCACTCATCTGGTTAAACTCAATCGCGCCAAACGGCATGTGATAGAGCACAACATGGCGAATATCGGGAAGGTTGACGCCCTCGCCAAAGGCAGATGTCGAGACGATGCAGCTAAGGCTGCCGTCTCGAAACGCCTCCTCTACGCGATGGCGGTCGGTGCGCGTAAGGCCCGCGTTGTAAAAGGCGATATGTGACGCGTAGTCGGGAACGCGTTTGCGTAGCGTCTTGGCAAGCGCCACGGACTGATCACGCGAGTTGACGTAGATGACGGTCTTCTCCCCCGTCGCGACGATGGACACCAGGCGGTTTTCGCGGCTCGCAAGATCGCGGTCGTCCTCGAGCTGCAAGTTCTCGCGCACGGTCTCGTCGACCACCGTACGGGTAATCGGCAACACGCGGGCAAGCTCCGCAACGACCGGAGCCGTCGCGGTGGCCGTCGCCGCCATAACGACCGGATCGCCCAGGGCCTTGAGGATATCGGGCATGTCGAGGTATGCGCTGCGGTCGCCGCCCTTGGCAAGACCGGCATGGTGCGCCTCATCGATAACGACAAAGCCGATGCGCCCCGAACGCGCAAAGCGATCGCGGTGAATAGACAGGAACTCAGGCGTCGTGAGTACGATGCCGGTGCGGCCCGAAGCCAGGCCGGCAAACACGTCATCGCGCGCTGCTTCCACGGTCTCGCCGGTCAACACGCCCACGCCAATGCCGAGCGCAGCCATCGTCGATGAGAGGTGATAGGCCTGGTCGGCAACGAGCGCACGCAGCGGATAGACAAAGATGCTCGCACGCCCACGAAGGACCGCCTCGCGCGCGGCGTGCACATGGAAGATGAGTGACTTGCCACGCCCCGTCCCCATGACGGCCAGAACACTTTGGTGATCGGCCAGAGCATCGAGTGCCTCGACCTGCGCGCGATGTGGCTGATTCGAGCCGATAAAGCTATGGATAAGCGAGCGCGTGAGCTCGGTATAAGAAAGCTGGGCGAGCGTCTCGCGTTTACGCGACTCCAGGCGCAGGCCAGAATCCGCCGGTTGCACGCCGCGGCGAAGCTCACATGCCGGATCGTCGATATTGGGTGCCGTGGTATCGCGCACCAAGACATCTTTGATCATGAGCTTGGGCTTCACACGTCCCTGCCAATGCTCGGCAACGGCCTCGAACACCAAGTCGACGGCGCTGTCGCAATTGATAAGCCTGTCGATCTGCGGTACACGGAACATGATTGCCGGCACGCTCGCGGCTCCATCCGTCGCCACGAAGCGCATATGCTCGCCGGTCTTACCCACCACGGCGCGATCACACATCGTCACGCCCTCGGCAGCCAGCAGCGGCACCTTATTACCCTGGCCAAACGGCTCAAGGCGGGAAATCTGCTCGATGGTCTCGATATTCAATTCGGAAAGGTCGACCGTGGCGGCAACCTCGTCGGTGTCCTCAAAGTCCTCGGCGGGAAGCTCGGACAACACGGCGGAAAGGCGACGACGAAACTCATCGAGCTTAGACGCCTCGATGGTCACGCCCACTGCACCCGCATGTCCGCCGCGGCGAATCAGCAGGTCGGAACAGCGCTCGACGGCTTCGAACAGGTTGACCTTGCCCACCGAGCGACCCGAGCCACGTGCTATACCGTCCTCGATAGAGAAAAGCAGCGCCGGCACGTGATATCGGTTGGTAAGGCGGCTCGCCACGATGCCCTTAACGCCCTCGTGCCAACCTTCGCCGCCCACGACGATTGCGCGCCCGCCGTCATAAGTCTCCTCGACCTTTGCCATGGCATCGCGCGTGAGCTCCGCCTCGATCTCGCGACGCTGTCGGTTGATCTCCTCGAGCTCGGCCGCCAGCGCGCTTGCCTCGATAGGATCGCGGGCAAGCAGCAAGTCGAGCGCCAGCTTGGGATCGGCCATGCGGCCGGCGGCGTTTAAGCGGGGAATGAGCGAGAACGATAGACCGTCCGCCGTAATGGTAGAAAGGTCGGCCTTGGCGAGCGCTGCAAGCGCAATGTAGCCGGGACGAGCCGTCACGCGCATCTGTTGGATGCCCTCAGCGACCAGCGCGCGGTTCTCGGGCGTCAACGGCATCATGTCGGACACGGTGCCCAGCGCCGCAACCTCAATCAGCGAACGCCAATACGACGGCTTGTCCAAACGCTCACCCAAAACCTGCACCAGCTTGAGCGCCACACCGGCACCGGCAAGTTCACGCGAGGGCCCCTCATCCTCGAGTTTAGGGTCGGTTAGGGGCACGCCCTGCGGCACCTGATCGGAGGGCTCGTGATGGTCCGTGACCACCAAATCGATCCCCAGGCTCTCCAGATAGGAAACCTCTTCTTTGGCGGCAATGCCGTTATCGACGGTCACGATCAGCTGGGGACGAGCGAGCTCGTTAACGCGGTCGAGCGCCGCGCGCGAAAGACCGTAGCCCTCGTCAAAGCGATGCGGGATGAATGGTGTGACATTGGCGCCAAACGTTCGCAGCGCCTCGGTCAACAGGCAGGTCGACGTAATACCGTCAACGTCAAAATCGCCGAAGACCGCAATGTGCTCGTGGTTGCGAATAGCACGCTCAACGCGGTCGGCGACGACCGCCATGCCCGGAATAACAAGCGGGTCCGCCCAGTCGCGATCGAGCGAAGGCGTCAAAAACAGCTGGCCTTCCTCGACGGATGTAATGCCGTGCGCAACCATAATGCGCGCCACCAGCCCGGGTATGCCCAGGCCAGCCGAAAGCTCCTTTTCGAGCTCGGGATTTTGCTGAGCGACCGCCCAGCGATGCGTCGTCTTAAGCGATGACATAGGCGCCCACCCCCGATAGGGGCAGGTCGCCGCGATACCTCTCACGGTTCATAGCGATGAGTCCTCTGTGTATGCCCGCTTCGGCAGGCAGATCTGTTGAACGGATTTATTATACCGTGCGGCACGGACGCAGAGCCTCGCGGCACGCCCTGGTTTCGGTAAACGAGGCCGGTAATACCCTCGAAATAATCGAGCGTTTCTGACGCACGGACGCATGCGAGCGTCTAGCATATCCATTCAAACGAGTTCGCGGATAAAGGGAGTCACGGGGCATATGAAGCAATGGGTTGGACTGGGAAAGTTCCTCGCGGGGCATATGCAGGTCATCGTTCCGATTTGCGTAACGCTCGGCGTGCTCTTTCCCCAGCAGATCGGAGTACTTAAGCCCATCGTTCCCGCCCTCTTCGCCTTTATGACGTTCCAAGGTGCGCTCAGCAACACCTTCCACCAGGTCGCTGAGGTGTTCCGCCGTCCCCTGCACCTGATTTTGGCGCTGCTCGTCTCGGCGGTGCTTATTCCCATAGCAGCCTATGCCATGGGATCGCTGTTCTTTGGCTCCAATCCCAACCTTGTCTGCGGCATCGTGCTCGAGTACAGCGTACCCGTGGCGGTCACTGCCTTTATGTGGATTAGCATGTTCGGCGGCAACGGCCCGCTCGCGCTCACCATCATCCTGACGTCCTCGGTTATCTCGCCTGTGACGATTCCGCTCACGCTGAAGCTCTTGCTGGGTGCCACCGTCTCGATCGATGTGCCGAGCATGATGCAGGACATGGCCTTTATGATCGCCATCCCCGCCGTGCTCGGCATCGTGATCAACGAGCTCACACGTGGATGGGGACACGAGAAGCTCTCCCCCGCGCTCTCGCCCGCCTGCAAGTTCATGATGATGGGCATTATCGCCTCCAACTCCACCGCCATGAGCGAGTACGTCCTGCACATGAACGCGATGCGTCTGGAAGTCGCCCTCTTTATTTTGACCTTCGCCATCAGCGGCTTTGTCGTCGGTTTTCTGGTCGCCCGTGCGCTGCATCTGCCATATAGCGAGACGACTACCATGTGCTTTACCTGCGGCATGCGTAACATCTCTTCGGGCGCCGTCATCGCCACACAGTACTTTCCAGGCGAAGTCGTGTTTCCCGTCATGTGCGGAACGCTGTTTCAGCAGATACTCGCCTCGTTTATCGGGCATCTCTTTGAGCGTCTGACCGGCGAGGAGCGCGCCGCCCAGCGCAAGCGTGTCGAGGCCGGCCGCGACGCCATGGCGCGCTAGACTGTCCGCATTACACGGGTGTTAATCTTGCTATACGAGCGTTTCCAGATGCGCACGCAAGCGCTCAGCATCGATATCGAGCGTTGTCTCGGCATTGACCTGGGCCAAACGATAGCCGACAAAGTAGGGCGAAACCACCCAACGCGGCAGCGCCTTGGCAATGGTCCGACCGCCCAGGTGATAGAAGAACAAGTTGTACGACTCTGCGCGACCACCGTGGTGCTCGTTCAGGATATAGCGCAGAGCCACCTGGATCGCATCGGCGAAGAGATCTGCCTCGGCTTGGTCTCTTGTGTCATCGCTGGCGGCGATTCCCTGCGGGGCTGAAACGTTGACCTCAAAGAACCCCATGATCGGTTCGGTTGAGATGTTGGCCGCGATTCTCCCCTGTTGCCAGACATTGATGCCTTCGAAATTGGCGGAAGTCAACGAAGCATAGCCGTCTTCCTGCTCCAAACCCACAATCTGCATGTGCGGATGAACGAGACTACCGCCCGAGAGAGGACCCTTGTTCTTGTACATGAGCACGCTTCGATACTGCCGTGAATCGATCATCTGCTGCCAGCAATCCAGGGCAAACCTCATCACATGGTGGAGTTCATCCGGCTCATAGGTCGCCAGGTCGGCATCGTGATCGGCTGACTCGATCAGCACGGTTTGACGGGTGGCGCGCAGGGTTTTGAACTTATTCTCGAGCCAGATGCAGTCGCCGTCGCGCCGGATGATATTGGCGAGTCCCTCGGTATCGCAAAAGGGGCACGCGGTGCCAGGGCGCCGGTTATCGTCGGGCTTACCGTTCGCCTGCTGAACGTCAAATACCAGCGCCACGGGTTATACCTCCAGCGGCACGATCTTGGTACCATGGAGCTCGGAGACGCCCAGTGCCGCAGCCACGGTATCGCGGTTGGCCGTGGAAATGCCGCCGCCGGGAAGAATGGTCAGGCGATCGCCCGCATACTCGACAAGACGCGACAGGTGCTCCAGGTTGTCCTCGATCGACGTTCCGGCAGCGCCACCATGTGTCAGGATGCGCGTGATGCCGCAGTCGGCGAGTGTGTCGACGGCATCGAGCTGAGCCTCGAGCGAGAGCTGGTCAAAGGCCATGTGGAAGGTGATGTCGATGGGCTCACGCTTGCACTCCTCGGTCGCGCAGCCCGCAGCCATCACGAGGGCGCCGAGCGTAAGTTCATCGAGCGCCCATCCGCCGGCACAAGGCTTGCAGCAGCCAAAGACCAAGCCGTCGGCGCCGGCGCTCACAGCAAGACCCAAGTCCATCTCCATCATGCGCAGCTCGTCCTGGTTGTAGTGAAAGTCACCGCCACGCGGGCGAATCATGCACATCACTCGCGCATCATGCTCGTGAGCATAGCTGACCGCAGCGCTGATAACGCCGGCCGAGGGCGTGGTACCACCGACGGCAAGGTTGTCGCACAGCTCGATGCGCCTTGCACCGGCATCAATAGCCGCCGGCACCCGCTCAAAGTTCTCGGCACAAAACTCGTACAGCATAGATAGACCCCCAAAGACAGCAGATGTTTTCCGACGGGCATTGTCACACATCCCCATGAAGTTGCGGTGGAATAGGGGCTCTTTTGGCCTCCGAGGCTCCCATTTAGTCCCTATTCCACCGCAACATAAGGGGGGGGTAGTCGTTGGGGACGTTCTTAAACGACCAGTCATTCAAGAACATCCCCAACGACTACCCCAAGTGCCAGAACCAAAGTAACGCCGCAGGCAGAGGACGGACAGCGAGCGGGCACCAGAGCGAACAAATTGGCATGAAAAGAGGACGGCATAGACCTTCTGGTCATGCCGTCCTCTTTGAATGACAAGTTGTCGCTCTGGTGCCCGCGCAGCGTCGACTGGTCCGCCGTTCGGTAGAACGGCGGAACCTCCTAGCCGCCCAGGTAGGCCTTACGCACGTTATCGTCGTGGAGCAGCTCTTGGCCGGTGCCGGTCATGGTGATCTTGCCGGTCTCGAGCACGTAGCCGCGTGTGGCGATCGAGAGCGCCATCTGCGCGTTCTGCTCGACCAGGAGCACCGTGGTACCGGCCTTATGCAGGTCCTCGACGATCTGGAAGATCTGCTCAATCAGAATCGGCGCCAGACCCATGGAGGGCTCATCGAGCATGAGCAGCTTAGGGTTGCTCATAAGGGCGCGGCCCATAACGAGCATCTGCTGCTCGCCGCCCGAAAGGGTACCGGCGACCTGGCGACGGCGTTCCTTCAGGCGCGGGAACTGCTCGTAGACGCGCTCAAGGCCCGGAGCCACCGTGGACTTGGGCTGCGTATAGGCACCCATTTCCAGGTTCTCCTCGACCGTCATCTGCAAAAAAGCGCGACGACCCTCGGGAACCTGAGCCAGACCCTTACCAACCAGCTTGTCGGCGGGCGTATGGGTGATATCCTCGCCCATAAACTTGATGGAGCCGGTCTTAGAGCGCAGCAGGCCCGAGACGGTCTTGAGCGTCGTGGACTTACCGGCACCGTTCGCACCGATCAGAGCCACGATCTCGCCCTCGTTGACGTTAAAGGAGATGTCCTTGATGGCGTGGATAGCGCCGTACCAGACGTTGATGTTGTAGACGGAAAGCATCGGCTCTGCCATTTAGTTCTCCCCCTTATCCTGCTTGCCCAGATACGCCTCGATAACGGCATCGTTATTCTGGATTTCCTCGGCCGTGCCCTTGGCGATGACCTTGCCAAAGTTGAGCACGCAGATGCCCTCGCAGATGTTCATAACGAGCGACATATCATGCTCGATAAGCATGATGGCGATGCCGAAGGTGTCGCGAATCTTGACGATGTTCGCCATGAGTTCTGCGGTCTCGGACGGGTTCATTCCGGCGGCAGGCTCGTCGAGCAGCAGTAGCTTGGGGTTGGTGGCAAGCGCGCGGACGATTTCCAGACGACGCTGAGCGCCGTAAGGCAGCGATCCGGCCTGCTCGTTTGCCAGGTGCTCCATGTCAAAGATGGACAGCAGCTCCATGGCACGCTCGTGGGCGGCCTTCTCGTGCTTCCAATACGTCGGCAGGCGCAGCACGCCCTCAAAGCCGGAGTAGCGCTCCTGGTTGTGCAGGCCGACCTTAACGTTGTCCTCCACCGTCATGGTGTTGAACAGGCGAATGTTCTGGAACGTACGGGCAATACCCATGCGGTTGACCTGATAGACCGACTTGCCCGAGGTGTCCTCGCCGTCGAGCAGGATGGTGCCGTGCGTGGGCTGGTACACCTTGGTGAGCAGGTTGAAGACCGTGGTCTTGCCGGCGCCGTTGGGACCGATCAGACCGGCGATCTCGGTCTTGCCGATAGTCAGGCTAAAGTCGTCGACTGCCTTAAGGCCACCGAACTCAATGCCCAGGTGGATGCACTCGAGTGCCGGGCGCTCGCCCAGGTCGCGGTCGGGAACGATGGCGCCAGAAGGATACGGGACCATCCTGCCCTTCTTGAACTCGAATTTACTGGGCATCGGCTGCCACCTCCTTCTTGGAAGCAAAGCGGTCCTTGACGCGACCGAAGAGCGCCTTGAGCTGCGGGTTGTTGGTAAAGATCATGACCAGGATCAGCACGATGGCGTAGATGAGCATGCGGTAGTCCGAGAACTGACGGAGCAGCTCGGGAAGCACCGTGAGCAACGCCGCCGCGATGACGGAGCCGCGCATGTTGCCCAGGCCACCCAGGACCACGAACACCAGAATGAGGATGGACGTGTTGAAGTCGAACTTGGTGGCGGAGAGCTGCGAGAAGTTACCGCCGAAGAGAGCTCCGGCAGCACCGGCGAGGGCAGCGGAAACCACGAAGGCGATCATGCGGTACTCGGTGACGGAGATGCCTACGGACTCGGCTGCAATCTTGTTATCGCGCACGGCCATGATGGCACGGCCGGTACGGCTGCGAACCAGGTTGAGCACGATCACGAGCGCGACCATAACCAGGATGGCACCGGCGAGGAATGTCGAGTACGTCGACACGCCCGAGGCGCCCTGGGCGCCCTTGATTATGGCGGTGCCGTCCTCGAGCAGGTGCAGGTCATCGATCGTGGAGTTGCCCGTGATGTTAAAGATCACGTGCAGGCCGCGCGAGTCGACGCCCACGATAAGGCAAGTGACGATCTCTTTGATGATCTCGCCAAAAGCCAGGGTCACGATGGCCAGATAGTCGCCGCTCAGGCGCAGGACCGGGATGCCGATCAAGAAGCCCAGGATGGCGGCAGCGATGGCGCCGACCACGATGCTGATGATAAGGCGCACCGGATCGGAGGGAACGGCGCTCTCGAGGGCGACCGCGGTGACGATACCCGTGTAGGCACCGACACTCATAAAGCCCGCATGGCCCAGCGACAGGTCGCCCGCGATGCCGACGACGAGGTTGAGGGAAATGGCCATGACGATGTAGGCCGTAATGGGGACCAACTGACCGGCGATCATGCGCGGGATCATATGGTTGGACTGCATAATGAACACGATGGCGAAGGCCACGATGCACATGGCATACGTGACAAAGTCGTGACGCGTCTGCTTGTCTTTAAGAAACTTCATAACGCTCACCTACACCTTCTCGGGGACGTACTTGCCCAAGAGGCCGGCAGGCTTGACGAGCAGGACGATGATCAAAACACCAAAGACGATGGAGTTGGCAAGGCTCGTGGAAATGTAAGCCTGCGCCATCGCCTCGATGATGCCGATGAGAATGCCGCCGACAAAGGCGCCGGGGATGGAGCCGATGCCACCGAAGACGGCGGCGTCGAAGGCCTTGATGCCAGGCATGGCACCCGTCGTGGGCTGCAGCACCGGCGAGTAAGAGCACAAGAGCACGCCGGCGATGGCGGCAAGGGCAGAGCCGATGGCGAACGTCATCGAGATGGTGCGGTTGACGTTGATGCCCATGAGCTGAGCGGCGGCCTTGTCCTCGGACACGGCGCGCATGGCTTTGCCCATCTTGGTCTTACCTGTAAAGAACATCAGGCCGGCCATGATAACCAGGCAGGCGACGATGGTGACGAGCGAGACGGCGCTTACGTTGAACTTGGCCAAGAACTCCGGCACCTGGAAGGTGACGAGCGAAGTGAAGTTCTTGGGCGTGGCGCCCCACAGAAGCTGCGCGGCGTTCTGCAGGAAGTAGGACACGCCGATAGCCGTGATCAGAACGGCCAGCGGGCCTGCTTGGCGCAGCGGCTTATAGGCCAGACCCTCGATGAGAACACCGAGAACGGTACAGACCACACAAGAGAGAACTACAGATGCCCAGCCCGGGAGGCCGAGATACGACGTGGCGCAGAACGAGACATAGGCACCGACCATGATGACATCGCCGTGAGCGAAGTTCAGCATCTTGGCGATACCGTAGACCATGGTGTAGCCCAACGCGATGATGGCGTAGACGCTGCCCATGGACAGGCCGTTGACCAGGTATTGGATAAAGACCGTCATGTTCCACATCCCCCTTTCGAATAGGTTTCCAGTTGATGTATGAAACAGGGACGTTACATCGTCCCTAGATACCAAGCAAGCAGGGAAGGCCAAAACCTCCCCTGCTTGGGATCAAAACCGCTCTATGTAAGGCGGCCAATTAGGCCTGTACGTACTTGCCGTCGGTGATGACGTACGCCGTGGGCTCCTTCTGGACCTGGCCCTTATCATTCCAGGTGAGCTTGCCGGTCAGACCGTCAACGGTAATCTTGAGCATAGCCTTGGACAGCTTCTCGGCGGCCTCGGTCGGATCGGCGTCGACTCCAAGACCGGCCTCCTTGAGGGCCTCGGCCACTGCGTGCACGCCGTCGTAGGCGTCGGCGGCAAACTGGTCGGGGGTATCGCCGTACTTATCCTTGTAAGCGTTGACGAAGTCGGCATTCTTCTCGTCGTCGGCGGAGAACGGGGTCATGAGCAGCAGACCCTCGGCAAGAGAGGTGTCAAAGCCCTCAACGCCCAGGATGCCGTCCATGCCGTCGCAGCCCATCATCTTGACGTCGTAGCCCATGTCCTTGGCGTTCTTGAGCAGGACGGACGCCGGCGTGTAGTAGATCGGCGCAAAGATCATGGTGGCACCGGCCTGCTTGGCCTTGGTCAGCTGGTTGGTAAAGCTCGTGGCGGAGTCGTCCTTAAAGGTCTCCTCGTCGACAATCTCGAGCTTGGACTCAGCGGCCTGGGCCTTAAAGGAATCTGCGATGCCCGAAGAATAGGCGTCGCCGGAGTTATAGAACAGCACGAACTTCTCGTCCGCATACTTCTGCGCCAGGAACTTGGCAGCGTTGACACCCTGGTTGGGGTCGGTGAAGCAAACCTGGAAGACGCAATCCTTGCCGTCGGTGACGTCCTCGGAGGACGCGGACGGGGTGATCATGAACGTCTTGGGGTCGTTACCACACTCTGCGGCAACGGCAACCGACGCACCCGTGGTGGTCGGGCCGACGAGGGCCTGCATGCCCCAGTCGAGCAGGGTGTTGAAGGCGTTGACGGCCTTCTCGCCGTCGGCCTGGTCATCCTCGGCCTTGCTGGCAAGCGGCAGCTCCTTGGTCGAGAAATCCTTGCAGCCGAGCTCGACACCCTGGGTAACGGACTTGCCGTAGGACGCGTTGGCGCCGGTCAGCGGGCCGATGGTGCCAATCTTAAACGAAGCGTCGCTCGAAGCGGAACCGCTGTCGCCGCCGTTGGAGGAGCAACCAGCTAGAATGGACATCGCCCCCAGACCTGCTGCGCTCGCGATAACGCTCCTGCGATTCATAACAGGGTTCAATGACTTACCGGTGAGGCTCGACATGCGGCTCTCCTCTCAAATCTCGTCGGGTTTCGGTAACCCGACAGGCCATCCTTCGCCGTGTTCGGCGTTCGCAAAATAGTAGACGCTTTAGTTGAGAAAAGCGGCGATTATTTCAACTTTTCTTTTGTTTTGTCCATTTATCCATATTCATGCGTATTTCTGTCGGTTTATGCAGTTTAGCCACTTTATTGTGTGAAAGTATTGTTTCCGTTCTGTTACAAGCGTCTCTGCCCTGATTAAAACAGCCTCACCGGTCGCGTTTTGTGCACACCTAGGCGGCGATGTACTTGCCGTCCTGAATCACATAGGCCGTAGCGGGCTTTTCGACCTGGCCCTCGTCGTTCCACGTCAGCTCGCCCGTCAGGCCCTCAATCTTGATCTTGCGCATGGCCTTGGTCAGCTGGTTGGTAAAGCTCGTGGCGGAATCGTCCTTAAAGGTCTCGGTATCGACGATGTCGAGCTTGGACGCCTTGGCCTGCTCGGCAAAGGCGTCGGCAACGCCCGAGCTGTACGTATCGCCGGAGTTGTAGAACAGGGCGATCTTGGCATCCGCGTACTTCTCGGCCAAGAACTTCGTGGCACTGGTGCCCATGGCGGGATCGGTAAAGCAAGCCTTATGGCGCAAACGTTGACAGTTTGTTACGGAGTTTCGTTTGTAGCGAGCATGTTTCCAATGTTTCCGCAGCGTTTCGGGGGTGCCGTTTTGTGCGACTCCTGTTGCCTGGCGAGCACGTGCTCTCGGTTCACGCTAGAATGCACTCAACCTGTAATCGGTTAATCCATCTATAAGATGCACGAAGGAGCTATCTATGAGCGAACCCCTGCGCACCGTGAACGTCGGCCTGATCGGTCTGGGAACCGTCGGCGGCGGCGTGGCCCGTCTGATCAAGAGCCACCACGATGAGTATCTGGCAGCCTACGGCATCGACCTTAAGCTGACCCGCGCCTGCGCGCTTGCCTGGGAGCAGGCCGAGGCGGCAGGCATTGAGCACGAGGCCTTTACGAGCGACTGGCACGATGTCGTCACCGACCCCGCCGTCGACATCGTCGTCGAGCTGATCGGCGGCGAGCATCCCGCGACCGAGATCTTTACCACCGCTTTCGAGAACGGCAAGCACGTCGTCTCTGCCAACAAGGCCCTGCTGGGCCGTCATGTCGAGACGCTCGCCGAGAAGGCGCGCGCATGCGGCGTGCAGATTAAGTGCGAGGCCAGCTGCGGCGGCGGCATCCCCATCGTGAGCACGCTCGAGCACGACTTGGTGGGCAACAAGATCCTGACCATCGCCGGCATTCTCAACGGCACCACCAACTACATCCTGTCGCGCATGGACGCCGAGGGCGCCGATTACGCCGACGTGCTCGCCGACGCCCAGGCCAAGGGCTACGCCGAGGCCGACCCGTCCGCCGACGTCGACGGCTTCGACGCCGCCAGCAAGACGGCCATCCTCGCCTCCATCGGCTTTGGCACCCGCGTGACCACCGACGATGTGTACCAGCAGGGTATTCGCACCATCGGCGCCGAGGACATCGCCCAGGCCCGCGAGCTCGGCTACACCATTAAGCTACTCGGCATCGCCCGCAACACCGACGCCGGCGTCGACGTCCGCGTGCATCCCACACTGATCCCCGCCGACCACATGCTTGCCAAGGTCAACGGCGCCATGAACGCTGTCTACGTGGTAGGCGATGCCGTGGGCGAGACCATGTTCTACGGTGCCGGCGCAGGCTCCTTCCCCACTGCGAGCGCCGTCGTGGGCGATATCCTGTCGCTCTCCGAGCAGATCAGCCGCGGCGTGGCTCCGCTGCCCGAGATTGAGCCCTATGGTCACAACCTCGCCTTTAAGCCCATGGACGAGCTCCAGACCAAGTACTATGTGCGCCTGAAGGTCGCCGACCGCGTGGGCGCCCTGTCCGAGACGGTCGACATCTTTGCCAAGCACAACATCTCGATCTCGCTCATCAACCAGGTCGAGGACGGCAAGTCGGGCGCCAGCGATACCTGCTCGGTCATCTTCCTGACGCACCGCGCGCTCGAGAAGGACGTCCAGGCTGCCGCCGCCGAGCTTGCCAGCGTCGACTGCGTGGCCGAAGTCGCCAACGTTCTGCGCATCGAGGACGTCGAGGCCTGGACCGAAGGCGTCATGGCCAACTAGCCCGATTCTCGGCAAATCAAATAACGCATGAGGGGCTCCCGTCCGATTGGATGGGAGCCCCTTTTAGTTACATCTTTTGCACGAAGTGGTCGACTAACGTTTGAACAACTTGACCGTTCGTCAACAACCGTGGATACCGTTTGCCGATATGCGACGGCAGCTGTATTTTGCCGCCGCTATGCTGTGCCGTGTATGTCCGCCCGCGATGAGAGGAAGCACCATGTTGCTCGAGGGCAAGAAAGCAATCGTCACCGGAGGCACGCGCGGTATCGGCTATGCCATCGCCTGCCGTTTTATCGAGGAGGGTGCCGCCGTCACCGTCTTTGGCTCGCGCCAGGAGACTGCCGATGCAGCCGTTGAGAAGCTGACAGCTGTCTATCCCGACGCCAAGGTCTGGGGCCGTTCCTGCGATCTCACCTCGCTCGAGGCCGTGACCGAGGCCTTTACCCAGGCTGCAGCCGACATGGGCGGTCTCGATACGGTCGTCAACAACGCCGGCATCTCCCAGCGCTCGCCCCTTTTGGACTACACGGCCGAGGAGTTCGCAAAGGTCATGGACCTTAACGTCGTCGCTGTCTTTAATGGCCACCAGGCTGCCGCCAAGATCATGGCCGAGGCCGGCCACGGCGGCACCATCACTACCACAAGCTCGATGGTCGCCAAGTACGGCCAGCCCTCCGGCGTCGGTTACCCCACGTCCAAGTTTGCCGTCAACGGAATGGTCCAGTCGCTCTCGCGCGAGCTCGCCCCCATGGGTATTCGCGTCAACGCCGTCGCCCCAGGCGTAACCAAGACCGATATGGTCGCCAACCTGCCCGAAGAGGTCATCAAGCCCATCATCGCCACCATCCCGCTCGGCCGCATGGGCGAGCCCGAGGATGTCGCCAACGCCTTTGTCTTCTTGGCAAGCGACATGTCCTCCTATGTCACGGGCGCCATCCTCCCCGTCGACGGAGCCGCCCGCTCCTAAAGGTCGCAAGCCACGACTCCTAGCCTCAACATTGCTCAACGCAAAAGGCGCGCTGCCTGCATCAACCGCAGGCAGCGCGCCTTCTTCTGTTTGAAGCGGAAGCCTGTCCCAGAATTTCGAATCAGAACGGGGCACGGTTTCCCCCAGGACCTCCTTGCGGAAACTGCGTCCCGTTTTGAACGCAGATTCTGGGAAGTGGTTTCCGCAACGGGTCTCTCGCGGAAAGCGCGTCCTACTCTGGACGCCCATTCCGGGACACCGTTTCCCAACGGCCCCTGTTTCGGAAACCACATCCCGTTCCGAGCCTTCAAAGCGGGACGCGCCTTCCCCTAGGGAAGCATCTCGTTATTTGCCGTCGTCGTCCTGGGCTTCATCGCGCGCGTAGAGCTCCAGCATGCGGCGGCGATATTCGTGCACGGCGAGCTTGGCGCGCTCCAGGCGGCGGCGCTCACGCGGAGTCAGCTCGGACGGGTCAAGCTCATCACCATAGGTCTTATCGGCAAGAAGATGCGCCGCGTCCACGATGCGGGCATCGATGTGGCCGTTCGCTGCCTCGGCGGAAAGACGCTCGGCAATCGTATCGAGCGTAGGCAAGCCCTCGAATACGCGACCATGTCCATGCGAGGTCAGCAGCTCGTGCTCGCGTGCGAGCAGGCTCGCCAAATCGTGATGGGCGCGCAGAATATCGAGCGCGTCGGAAGGATGCTCGGCAACCTCTGCCACGGCAGCGACCGGTGCAGCGTCGGCCACGCGGTAGAAGAGCTGCGCGAGCAGCGGCATCAAGAACACCGTGATGGCACCGGCGGCAACCATAACCGACGCAATATCTTGCGACAGCGCACCCGCGTTGACGGCAACGCTCGTCACGGCAACGATGATCGGAAGCGCCGTGGTGC